>JAIELO010000091.1 GCA_019752915.1 Burkholderiaceae bacterium | reverse complement strand
GAACGACTCGCTTCGTAGCTTGCTGGCCGAAGGCAAAGTGCGCCTCGACGACGCGCGTAATGCCACGACCGACCGGCTGGGCTTTGCAGCACAAACCTGAGCCGGGTTTGCTGTTCTTCTGGTTCTAGTTCTCGTGCTAGTCCAGCGGCACCGTACGATAGCGATTGACCTCGCTGGCGCTGACCGGCGCGGCCTGATTGCCCCATGCGCTGCGCACAAAGCTGAGCACCTGCGCCACTTCGGTATCGCTCAGCACCGGCCCGAACGGCGGCATGCTGTAGGGGCGCGGGTTGCCGGCGGTGGCCGGCGCAAAGCCGCCATGCAGCACACTGTGCACCGCATTCACGCTGTGCAGCATGGTCACCGCACGGTTGCCGGCCAGTGCCGGATAGGCGGGCGCCTGACCCTGTCCCTTGGCACCATGGCAATCGGCGCAATGCCGGCCATACAACTGCTCGCCAGCAGCCAGCATGTTGCGCGTGGCGGGGCTGTTGTCAGGCGTTGCCGGCGCTGGCGTAGCGCTGACCGGCAGACTTTGCAGATATTCCGCCATCGCGCCTAGATCAGCCGCATCCAGATGCTGCAGACTGCGGCTCACCACTTCTGCCATCGGACCACTGACCCCGGCATCGCCGCTGCGCCCCGTCTGCAGCAATTGCACGATGCGTGCTGTAGGCCACTGCTGAACGCCGCCTTCCTGTGGCGCGGTGAGTGAGGGGGCATACCAGCCTTGCATCGGTAGCAGTGCACCGGCCAGTGTTTCGCCTTCGCTGGCACCTAGCCAGTTACGCGGACTATGGCAGGCACTGCAGTGTGCCGGCCCCTGCACCAGATAGGCGCCGCGATTCCATGCCGCCGAGCGTTGCGGATCGGGCTGGAAGCTGCCGGGCCGGAAGTAGATGGCGCGCCACGCCGCGAGCATGATCTGCTGATCGTAAGGGAAGCGTAGCTGGTGTGGCGCATTCGGCGCGTTCACGGCGGGCAGACTTTGCAGGTAGGCAAATAGCGCATCGGCATCGGCGCGCGGCATGCGCGTGTAATTGGTGTAGGGGAAGGCGGGATACAGCAGCCGGCCATCCTTGCTGACGCCGTTGTGCAAGGCGCGCCAGAAATCATCGGCACTCCAGTTGCCGATGCCGGTCTGGCGATCCGGTGTGAGATTCGGGCTGATCAGTTCGCCGAAGGGCGTGGCGATGCTGCGGCCACCGGCATAGGCGGCGCCACCGCGGCGCGTGTGGCAGGCCATGCAATCGCTGGCGCGCGCCAGATAGGCGCCGCGGGCGCGCAGTGCAGCATAGCCGGAGGTTGATGCCAGTGCGGCCTCTGGCGTTGTCGCCGAAGCCGAACCCGATACTGCCGCCGACGCTGCCGCAACGCCCGCTGGCGTTGCCGGTGCGGGTGCTGCCGCCGGTCCGGAAGCCGGCGTAGTGGCGCCGGGAAGGCGGCGCTCATTGTTCTTGTCGGAGAATTGGCCGATCACGCAGACTAGCAGTACGGCAGCTAGGACCAGAATGAATAAGGGTAGCGGACGGCGCATGAACGGGACCTAAGGCTGGCGGGCACTGCCGCAGTCGAGCGGCAGGGGCAGGGTGGGGCGCGCGGCCGGATGGGTGCTGAGCGACGGCGTCTGGCGGCTGAGCCATTGCGATACGGCTGCCACATCGGCGCTACTCAGACGGTTGGCAATCTCGGCCATGCAGTCCGGTGCGGCAGCATGGCGTACCTGATTCCGCCATGCGCCAAACTGGGCGTTGATGTAATCGCCGGGCAGACCGAGCAGGCCGGGGATGGCCGGATGACCGCCGTTCAGACTGGCGCCGTGGCAGGCCGCGCAGGCAGGGATCTTGCGGCTGGCGTCGCCCCGTTCAACTAGCGTCTGACCGCGCGTGAGCATGGCTTGATCGATACTGTTGTTGCTGGCCGGTGCGGGCGGATAACTGGGGCTGAGGCGGGAAAAATAATCGGCCATTTCCGCCAGATAGGCATCACTCTGGTGCGCCACCATATACGTCATCAGCGGATAGTTGCGCCGCCCCTCGCGGAAATTGATCAGCTGGTTGTACAGATAGGTGGCAGGCTTACCGGCAATGCGGGGGAAATAGGCGTCGCGCTTTTCTTCGCGGGCGTGGCAACTGATGCAGGCGGCCAGCCGCGCAGTGAGCGCGTCCGCGACCGGTGCTGCAACGGTAGCGCCGGCACTGGCACTGGCGGGCGTGCAGAACGGCACGAGCAGCAGGCCCACTAGCGCGAGCCGGCTGCGCAACGGTAAGGTCAGTGCGGAAAAAGTTAGCATGGTTGCAGCATACCAGAAGCTGCTGCAGGATTTATTCTGTCGCGCCCGGACGGGGGAATTTGATGGCTTTGACGGGCGGCAGCTTGTGGCCGATCGCCACCACGTGGCGATACACGCGCAGCGCGACCTGCGCATCGTCGGCAGCGTACAGAATCTGCTTGTCGTTCAGGCGCGGCAGTGCCCAGTTGGTGACCGAGATTTTTTTGGATTTCTGCAGGGTCTGACCAAAGAACTTGGCCACTGCACTTTTGGCACCCAGATCGTTGCGCTGACCCGGCTGGCGCAAGGCTACCGACAGATCGATCACCCCGCCACAGCGGATCTCCAGCTTGGCAAACAGGCGTTTCACATCATCAGACAGACCAAAGCCGATTTTCAGCGGTGCCGTCGGTTCCAGAATAGCTTGCAGGATTTCGCGTACGGGTTCCGGTGTGCGGGCACCGATCTGGAACAGATAGGCGTGCTGGTCGGTAGCAAACTGGATCAGATGGGGGCCGGTGGACACTTCGCCCTTGACGAAGGTGGGCTTGGATTCCGTATCGAAGCCGATGGCATCGCTGGCAAGCAGGGCGTCGCGTGCGGCGACGGCCTGTTCCAGCGTCGTGACCATGGTCACGGCAGCAATCTGCAAGCCCGGATAGGGCGGTAATTCTGCGGCCTCGCAGGCCGCTGGCAGTGCCTGATCCAACTTAGCCTTTGCGCGAGAACTTGGCGGTCAGCTGGTTCAGTTTGTCGGCGCGCACGCGGGCCGCTTCTTCGGTGGCTGCCGCTTCGCGTTCCGCCTTTTTGCGCTCGGCTTCTTTCTTGTGACGTTCTTTGATGACCAGCGTCGCATGAGCGCGGTGTTCGTCGGTCACTTCAGCACCGGCCGTGCCATCGAGGTCGTGGCGCTGTTTGGCTTTTTCCATGACCTTCAGGTAGCGCAGCGAACCGGTGTGGATGCCCAGTGCCGTGCGCATGGTTTTGCGGTCCAGTTCCGGCATCACGGCCAGCAGCTGCTTATCGATACCGATAGCCAGCGGCAGGAAGTCGCGGAAGGCAGGGAATTGGGTTTGCAACTGTTTCAGCAGGCTGCGCGGGGTCAGCGCAGCTTTGGCTGGCGTTTCGGCAGATGCCGCAGCAGTTGCAGCTGCAATGGCGGAGGCTGCAGACGATTCAGCAGGCGTTTCAGCTTGTGGCGTTGGGGTGAGGCTAGTGTTCATCGACTTCATAATTTAAATCAAGAGGCGTGAGCATATCATGCGCACTAGGGGAATGCAGTGCATTTTGGCCGATCATAGCAAATTGATCACGTGTGCGTCGCAGCATTGCAGGTGCGCGTACGGCCTAAAACATGTATAATAGCCGACGCACTAATGCAGGACAGTGCGGTTCAGTTTGGTACAGGATGCGATGTGGACGGTCTGACAGGGTAAGCCAGCGTGGTGTAGCCCCTGTTATATGGTTTTAGGATGTCGGGTATGGGTACTATCAATTATCACGACATCGCGCTATACGGCATACTTCTGCCCTTTCCCTATTCTTCACTGAAAAGAGAAATCAGCCCGTAGCAGGACGCGGGCTTTTTTTATTCCCATAGTTGTAGTTATTCCGTTCGATACTCGTCAGCTAAATTACAACACTGGCCCCGAGCGCAGCCGTGCAAACGGTGGCGCCGGCCGTGGCTATGTAATTTCTGGCGTACGCGCAAGAGAGACTTTTAATGACGAAAACGCCGAAAACTTTAACGCTGTCCGGTAAAGCCGCCCGCACCAGCTCTGCAACGCTGGTGGTGCCGAAGACGACTTTATCCTACGTGATCGATAATGCGCAAGAGGCAGCGAGTAAAGTTACGGTGGTCAAAAAGAAAACCCGTCTGAGCGCAGCGGCGGAAGCCGCCAATGCGGAAGCGTCGGTTGCCACCCAGGCTGCTACCAGCAGCGATACGCCCGTCAAAGTGGTGAAGGTTAGCCGTAAAGCTGCTGCCGCCACACCGGTTGACGCCGATGCTGCTGACGCCCCTGCAGCGGTCGCCGCACCTGCCGTGACCGTCAAAGCCAAATCGAAACTGGTCAAAGCGCCGAAAGCGGAACCGGCACCGGTGATCATCACCACCGCCGGTCCGGTGGTAAGTCAGGTCACCGATGCGGCCACGCTGGCGTCGATCGACACCTCGGGCTATCTGCTGCCGAGCGTGAAAGTACCGGGCCGTCGTGGTCGCAAGCCGTCCGAATTCACCCCGGAAAACGATGAAGTCGCTGCACTGAATGCGGTGGAACGCGCCGAACTGAAGGCCGTTTCCAAAGCCCGCGAGCGCAAAGCCAAGGGCGGCGCTGCCGACCTGCTGGGCATGGATTCCAAGAGCTCGGCGGAAGATCTGGAACGTCGGCGTAACCAGATCAAAAACCTGATCAATATGGGTAAGGAACGTGGTTTCCTGACCTATGCCGAGATCAATGACCAACTGCCGGAAAACATCATCGATCCGGAAGCGATCGAAGGCATTATCGCCACCTTCAACGACATGGGTATCGCGATCTACGAGCGCGCCCCGGATGCCGAATCGCTGCTGCTGACCGATAGCGTGGCCACCGTGACGTCCGACGATGAAGTTGAAGCGGCTGCCGCCACGGCACTGTCGACCGTGGACTCGGACTTCGGCCGTACCACCGACCCGGTACGTATGTATATGCGTGAAATGGGCGCCGTGGCACTGCTGACGCGCGAAGGCGAGATCGAAATCGCCAAGCGTATCGAAGGCGGTCTGAAAGACATGATCCAGGCCATTTCGGCTTGCCCGACCACCATCGCGGAAATCATCGCGCTGGCGCGCAAGATCGAAGCGGACGAACTCAAAGTCGACGAAGTGGTCGATGGTTTTGTCGATCTGAACGAAGCCAATAACGCCCCGGCCGCTACCAGCGCTGCGACGACCAGAGCAGCGAGCGACGAGGAAGAGGAAGAGGAAGAAGAAGTCGAGGAAGACGACGGCGATGCCAACGGCGGCGCAGCAGGCTTCTCGACCGAGCAACTGGTGCAGCTGAAAAAAGCCGCGCTGGAAAAATTCGAGACCATCTCGACCCAGTACGACAAAATGCGCAAAGCGACCGGTGGCTATGGCTCGAAAGGCTATGTGGCTGCTCAGGAAGCCATTTCCGCCGAACTGCTGGGTATCCGCTTCACCGCCAAAGTGGTGGAAAAGCTGTGCGACACCCTGCGTGGCCAGATGGAAGAAGTGCGTCACATCGAACGCGCCGTGCTGGAACTGTGCGTGAACAAATGCGGTATGCCGCGCGCCCACTTCATCAAAGTCTTCCCGGGCAATGAATGCGATCTGGACTGGGTTGATGGCGAAGTCGATAGCGCCTATCCGTACAGCGCCATCCTCGGCCGTAACGTACCGGCTGTCAAAGAACTGCAAAAGAAAATGATTGACCTGCAGGCTCGCGTGGCCTTGCCACTGGCCGATCTGCGCAAGATCAACAAGCAGATGGCGGCTGGCGAGAAACGCGCCCGTCAGGCCAAACGCGAAATGACGGTCGCCAACTTGCGTCTGGTAATTTCGATCGCCAAGAAATACATCAACCGTGGTCTGCAGTTCCTGGATCTGATCCAGGAAGGCAACATCGGTCTGCTCAAGGCGGTCGATAAATTCGAATACCGTCGCGGCTACAAGTTCTCGACCTACGCCACCTGGTGGATTCGCCAGGCAATTACCCGTTCGATCGCCGACATGGCCCGTACCATCCGCGTACCGGTACACATGATCGAAACCATCAACAAGATGAACCGCATCTCGCGTCAGATCATGCAGGAAACCGGCAGCGAGCCGGATCTGGCAACGCTGGCCGTCAAGATGGAAATGCCGGAAAACAAAGTGCGCGAAATCATGAAGATCGCCAAAGAGCCGATCTCGATGGAAACGCCGATGGGTGAAGATGGTGATTCGCAACTGGGTGACTTCATCGAAGACAACACCACGCTGGCACCGCTGGACGCCGCACTGCACGCGTCGATGCGCAACGTCATCAAGGAAGTGCTGGACTCGCTGACCCCGCGCGAAGCTAAAGTGCTGCGCATGCGTTACGGTGTTGAAATGTCGAACGACCACACGCTGGAAGAAGTGGGCAAACAGTTCGACGTGACGCGTGAACGTATCCGTCAGATCGAAGCCAAGGCCATGAGCAAGCTGCGTCAGCCGTCGCGCTCCGACAAGCTGAAAACCTT
Source organism: Burkholderiaceae bacterium (assembly GCA_019752915.1). Taxonomy (GTDB): domain Bacteria; phylum Pseudomonadota; class Gammaproteobacteria; order Burkholderiales; family Burkholderiaceae_D; genus Rugamonas. The sequence continues at coordinate 143 of JAIELO010000091.1, read as the reverse complement.
CCTGACCCAGAACTAAGTCGGGCAGCACAAAAAAAGGACAGCCGAGGCTGTCCTTTTTTTTCGTCTTTTTTTTCGGGGTCAGGTCGGGCAATGTGCAGTCTCAAGCGTATGTACTGCTGAGACTGCACTTTGCCCGACCTGAC
>JAIELO010000042.1 GCA_019752915.1 Burkholderiaceae bacterium | reverse complement strand
CCGGCTGGCAATGGCGCAGGACGATGCACGCCGCAACAGTTCACAGGCAATGCTGGCGCAGATCACCGAACAGGAAGCCATCGAACAGCGCTGGTCGCGCCTGAGCGACCTGATCGGATCTGCCGATGGCAAGAAATTCCGCAACTACGCCCAGCAATTCACGCTCGATGTGCTGCTCGGCTATGCCAATGCGCACCTGCGCCATCTGGCACGCCGCTACCAGCTCGAACGCATCCCGAATCCGGCCAGCCCCTCGCTGGCCCTGCAGGTGCGCGACCGCGACATGGGCGACGAAATGCGCTCGGTGCACTCGCTGTCCGGTGGCGAATCCTTCCTCGTGTCGCTGGCACTGGCGCTGGGACTGGCCTCGCTCTCGTCCAACCGGGTGCGGGTCGAGTCGCTGTTCATCGACGAAGGCTTCGGCAGCCTCGACGCCGATACCCTGCGCGTTGCCATGGACGCCCTCGACGGCCTGCAGGCGATGGGGCGCAAAGTCGGCGTGATCTCGCACGTCCAGGAAATGACCGAGCGCATCGCCACGCGGATTCTGGTGCAACCGGCTGCTGGCGGCAAAAGCAGCGTTACCGTGCAAGGCTGAGCGGGCGACGCATCGCTACAATTTTGCTATCATTAAGGGCAAATAGGGTCGCCTGCGCCGGAGCAGATCAGCATGAACGTCAGCGCCATTTCATACAGTTCGAGCAGCCAGCCCGCGCCGCGCAATGCCGCTGCGGCGCAGGCACCGGCACAAGCTGAGGCTCAAGCTCAAGCACAAGCTCAAGCTCAAACACTGGCAAAGACGCCTGCGCAGTCGGCCGGGCCTGCGCAGATCAGCACTTCCGTAACGCCAGCCGGCCCCGCCTCCGCCTCGATCACCGCCTCGCCCGACACCAGCTTTGCCGGCAGCGCCGCCACCACCAACCTCACGCCTGAAGCGCTGGCACTGGTTTCCCAGCTCAAAGCGCGCGACACCGAAGTGCGCCAGCACGAGCAGGCCCACATGGCGACGGCCGGCGGACTGGCCACCTCCGGCGCCGCCTACACCTACCAGCGCGGCCCGAACGGCGTCGACTACGCCATCGGCGGCGAAGTCCATATCGACACCTCGCCCGGACGCACCCCGCAGGAAACCATCGAACGCGCCCGCACCATACAGGCCGCGGCACTGGCACCGGCCAATCCGTCCGGCGCCGATCAGGCAGTTGCCGCCCAGGCACAGCAGATGGAACTGCAAGCGCGCACCGAGCTGGCCGTGCAGCAGGCCCAGCAATTGGCCGAGCGCGACAGCGCCAAAGTCCGCCAGACCTACATCCAGCTGCCGCTGGTGCCCCCCAAACTCGACCTGTACGCCTGAATGCTAGAATGCCGCCTTTGCCCGTCAACCAGACCACATCATGTTAAAAGCACCACGCACCCTGACCTTCAAATGCGCCAAATGCGCCAAAGCCGTGCAGGTCCGCCTGCAAAAAGTATCGGCCTGCTCGCACATCCAGCCGTATTTCGGCGTCTGCACCTGCGGTGAGCCGCGCCACCACGCGATCGGCCAGAAAGATGCCGTCGCCTCCTATCTGGCCGCACCGGAAGGCTGGACCCACCACCACTGATCGCCCCCGGGCTAGCCCCGATCCGGGGCAGCGTTGCCGTCATGCTGCGGCCCGCAAGCGGCCCCGATTCAAGATTCCGGCAAAGCAACCGTTAAAGAAGTATCATCAAACGGAATCTGCTGGAATCTGCCATGTCCACCTTACCTGCCCTCGCCTCACGGTCGTTGCCGGCCTCGCTGTATGCCGCCAACCTGCCCAATGACGCCAAAACCAGCGCCAGCACAGCTGCGCGTCAGGTCAAGGCGGGCGATGCCGTGACCGGTAGCGGCAGCGCCAGTTCCGTGAGCAATCGTCTGGAACAGCATGTCGCTGCGGTCGGCAATGACACCGTCGATTTCGCCCAGAGCTTCCTGAACAGCTTCGCCCAGTCCCTGTTTGGCGCTGCGGGCAAAGACGCCCAGATCAGTTTTGACTCGGCCAGTCTGGACACCTCGTCGACCATCGCTGCCGGGGTAAGCCAGAGCGGTGGTCCACAGGGCAGCAGCGCAGCCGCCTTCCAGCTCACCGACAGCTCGCACTTCATCGGCAAAGGCACGATTACCACCGCCGATGGCCGCAAATTCGATTTCGAAGTCGAAGTGCAGTACGACGCCCAGTTGAGCGCCGCCGCCAGCCGGACCGGCGGCTACGATCGCAGTAATGATCGCAGCAGTGCGAACCAGGGGACGGCCAGCGATGCCGCCAGCCAGAACAGCCGCCTGCTCGACAGTGTGCAAGCGCCAACGGCCCGCAACACCCCGTCCGACAAGGCAACCGGCAGCACTCCCCTGACCAGCAGCACCGCCGAGCTGCCGACGGTACAACTGCCGAATATCGATTTCCCCGGCACCCTGTCCGACCTGTTCAAGCTGATCGGCCTCGACCTGCAATCGGCGCTGTCGACGGGCGACACCTCGCCCGCCAAAACCAGCGACGGCATCGACCGCAACACCTTGCGCAGCCTGTCACTGCGCCTGCTCAATCTGGTCAACAGCAAGGACACCAATACCTATAGCGCGCCAAGCGCTGCCGACAAAGCCAAAGCGGCCGCCGCCAGTGGCGCCGATAGCAGCGCTGCCAGCAGCGCCAGCACGGACACTGGCACCAATGCCAGCGCGAGCAGCAGCACCGCCACCAGTGCCAGCGACACCAGCAGCGCAGCCGCGCCGGCCAGCACCGATCCTGATCAGGATGGCGACAGCGATGCCCGTCAGGCAATCGCCGACATCGACGCCTAGACGACCAGTATAATAAGCACTGCACACCGCAAAGCGCCGGAGATGTTCGTCATCTCCGGCGCTTTGCGCGTCGTCCTTTTCGCTCACACCACCTACTGATCGCCCACCATGCCCGTACCAACCACTACCTCCGCCGCAACACCACAGATCCACTGGGAGGAGAACGGCGTACAGTGCAGCGCCGTCTGGCGCTCGGAAGCGGGCATGCCGGCACCGAAACGCGTGGTGATCGCCGACGACCGCACCAATGCCGACCTGGCCTACCGCATGGCCTGCGAAGGCACGGCCCTGCTGTGGCGCGGCGACTTCCAGAACGCCCGCCAGCTGCTGCAGGCACTGGCGCGGCGCGCCGACCACAAGAACAAACCTGCGAAAAAAGCCAAGCCGGCCAAACAGCCCGCCACGCCCACCGAAGCATTCCACCTGCACCGTCAGGCACAATCGCAACGGGCGCGCACCCTGGCCATGCTGCTGATTCCGTTCGAAGACGGCTACACCATCCCGCTGCGCCGCGCGCCGGACGTCCAGCTCGCCTGCAATGAAGCGTACGGCCGTTACAGCGCGCCCTTCATCGCCTCGCTGCGTGAACTGCTAGGTCTGATCGGCGCCCACGAATGGCGTCGCACCGGCGTCGACATCGCCGCACTGGATGCGCGGATTCACCCCCACTACGGCGTGTTCTCGCCGGTGCGCGGTGAATACGTGAGTCTGGTTGCCAACGCGGCCCTGCCCAAAGACACCTCGCTGGCCTTCGACATCGGCGCCGGTACCGGCGTACTGTCGGCGGTACTGGCCAAGCGCGGCATCCGCCGCATCGTCGCCACCGACATGGATCAGCGCGCCCTCAGCTGCGCCCGCGAAAACCTGCAGCGGCTCGAACTCGACCAGCAGGTCGAACTGCTGGAAGCGGACCTATTCCCGGAAGGCCGTGCTCCGCTGGTGGTCTGCAACCCGCCATGGGTACCGGCGCGTCCTAGTTCGGCCATCGAATACGCCGTCTACGATCCGGACAGCCGCATGCTGCGCGGCTTCCTGGCCGGCCTGAGCGCCCACCTTTCGCCCGGCGGCGAAGGCTGGCTGATTCTGTCTGACCTGGCCGAGCATCTGGGACTGCGTCCGCGCACCGAACTACTGGGCTGGATCGCCGACGCCGGCCTGAAAGTGCTCGATCGTCAGGACATCCGCCCCGTGCACCCGCGAGCCAGCGACGCCAGCGACCCGCTGCATGCGGCCCGCTCGGCCGAAGTCACCTCGTTATGGCGGCTCGCCGCACAGTAAGCGTACGTCGCGTTTTCCCGACGTTTTACGGTCGCCAGCGGACCACAAATGCAGAAAATATCGACGCAACGCATTCAAGCTCTTGCACAGCACCGGCAAACTGTATATAATTCAGGCCTCAGACGCGGGGTGGAGCAGTCTGGCAGCTCGTCGGGCTCATAACCCGAAGGTCACAGGTTCAAATCCTGTCCCCGCAACCAAATTCGAAGCCGTTGATTCCGTAAGGGATCAGCGGCTTTTCTGTTTTTGGCATTCCATACCACCAAATTTACCGACTATCGCATGCGCCCAGCCTGAGCCGGCGTATTTGCCTACATTAGCCTCTCCATCCCGAAACACATCCATCGGGGTGCCGTTTAATTTGCCTTGAGAGGAGTATTCGATGCTGACACGTATGACGGGCCTGCTGGCTGCCACCCTGCTTTGCTTGACGAGCGCGAGCGCCCAGGAACCTGCGCGAGCCTTCGACCCGAGCACATTGAAAGGCCCGGCGAAGGGCGTGCCAAACGACGTGCTGGTGCTCGGTACGCCTCACTTGTCGCAGTTGTCTGCCAGCTTCCAGCCAAGCGGCGTGCGGCTCTTGAATCAGCGCCTGCTGGCTTGGAATCCCCGCATCATCGCCATCGAGAGCCGTTCCGGTCCGCAGTGCGCCTTCATGCGTCAGTTTCCAAGCCGTTACAAAGACACGGTGGAGTCGTATTGCCGCTGGGATCCGGCACCGGCGCGCGCTGCCACTGGCCTTGATGTGCCGGCTGCGACCGCCGAAATCGATCGGCTACTTGCCAACTGGCCCGCCGACCCGAGCGCATCCCAGCGGCGTCATCTTGCCGCCGTGTTTCTGGCTGGCGGCGAACCGGTTTCCGGATTAGTACAGTGGTTGCGTTTGCCGGAAGCGGAGCAGCACGCTGGCGATGGCCTCGATGCCACACTGGTCTCTGCGCTCGAGAAACTGCGCCAGCGGCGCAGCGAGGATACGCTGATCGCCGCGCCGCTGGCGGCGGCGCTGGGACTCGAGCGCGTGGTGAGCATGGACGATCAAACCGCGAGTGCGGTAGATTTGTCGGATGCGGAGCAGAAAGCCTTTGGCGATGCGATCACCAAGGCATGGAACAATCCGGCGAACGCAAAGCGCAAGCAAATGGACGCTCTACTGTATGACCGGATCGGCGATGCCGATGGCGTTTTGGCGCTGTATCGCGCCCTGAATGATCCTTCGCAAGCCAGACTGATCTTCGACAGCGACTTCGGTGCTGCGCTCGAGGAAGGCTCGCCCCAGCAATTTGGTCGCAGTTACGTGACCTATTGGGAGACCCGCAACCTGCGCATGGCCTCCAACATCCGGGAAGCCATCGGCGTTGCGCCGGGGAGTCGTACTCTGGTCATCGTCGGTGCCAGTCACAAGTGGTATCTCGAACACTACCTGAACCAGATGCACGACGTGCGTATTGTGTCGTCTGACAAGGTGCTGCGCTAGGGGGGCGGACCCTGCCAGTCCACCTCAATTATCAAAACAGCGTATAGGCGGCGATCATGTCCCGGAAAGTGGTGTATGAATTCGGCCACAAGCGTCAGGTCGGGATAGATTGCCGTATTTCAAACTCGCTGATAGAGTCGACACAATCAAAAATCGCCATTGGTGGAGCTTCTCCAATGAGCAAACGCGGACGGAAAATATGTCAGATGCGGATTTCATTGTAAGAAGATTGCACCTCTGGCTATTGTTTATGGCCTTTACCCTAGTCTTCACGGGCGCAAGCGTGCAGGCGACAACGATCACCTTTCCCGCGCCAGAAAGCGTTGACGATCACAGCTACAACGACTATGCGGTCGCGCTGCTCAAGCTGGCACTGTCCAAAACGAAGGCCCACTACGTGGTCAAGGTTGCGCCGCAGACCATGAAACAAAGCCGGGCTGCGCTCGAAATTGTCTCGGAAAGCGGCAGGGTTGACATTATGGCGACGATGACATCGAGCGAGCGCGAGGAGCAGCTCTTGCCAATTCGCATACCGATTACCAAAGGCCTGATGGGCTGGCGCATCAGCCTGCTTAGCGCCAAGCATTCATCCCAGTTTTTGCGTGTGAAAACCTTGGGTGACCTCAAGCCCTTACTAGCAGGCCAAGGCCACGACTGGCCCGATATCGACATCTTGCGCGCGAACGGACTTGCGGTGCGCGGCATCGCCACCTACGAAGGCATGTTTGATATGCTCGCTGCGCACCGGATCGACTATTTTCCTCGACCGATCATCACGGTCTGGAATGAGGCCAAGGTGCACGACAAGCTGATCGTCGACCCCTATATCGTGATTCGTTTTCCGACTGCGGACTATTTTTTCGTCAACCGACGCAATGTCCGGCTCGCTGAGGACGTGAGACATGGTCTGGAACTGGCCATTGCCGACGGCTCGTTTGACCGCCTGTTTTATGCACACTATCGGGAGGCCATCGCTTTGGCCGATCTGCCGCACCGGCGCATTATTGAACTGACCAATCCTTTGCTTAGCTCAGCAACTCCATTGGCGCGCTCGGAGCTATGGTTCAAGAT
>JAIELO010000156.1 GCA_019752915.1 Burkholderiaceae bacterium | reverse complement strand
GGCGTACATGCCGGTCATCAGATCGGTCAGCGCGACACCGGCTTTCTGCGGGCCGCCACCGGGCAGATCGTCGCGCTCGCCGGTCACCGACATCAGCCCGCCCATGCCCTGAATCAGGAAGTCGTAACCGGCGCGGTGCGCGTAAGGGCCGTTCTGGCCGAAGCCGGTAATCGAGCAGTAGACCAGATCCGGCTTGATGGCTTTCAGTGATTCGTAGTCGAGGCCGTAGCGTTTCAGCTGGCCGACCTTGTAGTTTTCCAGTACCACGTCGCTATGACGCACCAGTTCGCGGATCAGCTGCTGGCCTTCAGCGCTGGCAATATCGACGGTGATCGAGCGCTTGCCGCGGTTGGCCGCCAGATAGTAAGCCGCTTCGGTGGTGTCGTTGCCGTCTGCATCTTTGGCGTAGGGCGGGCCCCAGGCGCGGGTGTCGTCGCCGCTACCGGGGCGTTCGACTTTGATGACATCAGCGCCGAGGTCGGCCAGATTCTGCGAGCACCACGGGCCAGCGAGGACGCGGCTGAGGTCCAGGACGCGGATATGTCCTAGTGCTTGGGCAACGGTCATGAGGTGTACCTTTTGAGTAATCCAATCAGGCCGCTAGTGTAGTGGTTCGTCGCAGGCTATGCACTGGGTTTTTGGGTACCGCTACCGAACCGGCTTGGACGAAGGTTGACAGTCCCCGCAGGCGTGGTAGTGTGGACAGCGTTCCCCTTCGACTTTGCCTGCGGGCGATTGAGAGCTTGATCCTATGTGGCCTTATCCGAAAATAGTTGCACACCGTGGCGGCGGCACGCTGGCACCGGAAAACACCCTGGCGGGCCTGCGTGCCGGTCTGGCCTATGGTTTTCATGCCGTGGAATTTGATGTGATGCTGTCGCGCGACGGCATCGGTATGGTGATCCATGATCCCGAGTTTGGCCGCACCGTGGCCGGGCAGGGTAGTGTGGCGGGCAGTACGGCGGCGCAACTGGCCGCCATGGATGCTGGCAGCTGGTTCGCGCCCGAATTTCGCGACGTTACTGTGCCGCATTACACGGATTTTCTGGCCTATTGCCGCGAACAGCAGATCTGGATGAACGTGGAAATCAAGCCGGCCGACGGCTTTGATGCCGCCACCGGCGCCTGGGTTGCAAAAACAACACGGGATCATTTCCTTGAAGAACTAGCTGCTGGCGATCCAGCCCGCTTGCCGCTGCTATCCTCGTTCAGCTTCGAAGCGCTGGCGGCTGCCCGCGATGCCGCACCGGAGTTGCCGCGCGGATATTTACTCGACACCCTGCCGGACGACTGGCTGCAACAGGCGCAGGCGCTCGGTGCGGTAGCTATTCACACTAACCAGCGTCATCTGACCGCCGCACAGGCCGCCGCCATCAAACAGGCCGGTCTGGGCCTGTTCTGCTACACCGTCAACGACCCCGCCCGGGCACGCGAAATTCTCGGCTGGGGCGTGGACGGTTTTTGTACCGATCGCATCGATCTGATCGGCCCCGCCTTTGTCTAGGCAAGCACCTAGCAGCCCTGTCCACCCCGCGCTCATATATAATCAACCCTTTGCATTTGCCAGCTACTTCTGCTTACGACATGAAATCATCTGAAATCCGCGACAAATTCCTCAAGTTTTTCGAATCCAAGGGTCATTCGATTGTCCGTTCCAGCCCGCTGGTACCTGGCAACGATCCGACCATGCTGCTGACCAATAGCGGCATGGTGCAATTCAAGGACGTGTTCCTCGGTCTGGACACCCGCCCATATTCGCGCGCCACCTCGGTGCAGCGCTGCGTGCGCGCCGGTGGTAAGCACAACGATCTGGAAAACGTCGGTTACACGGCGCGTCACCACACGTTCTTCGAAATGCTGGGTAACTTCAGCTTCGGTGACTACTTCAAGCGCGACGCGATCAACTACGCGTGGGAGCTGCTGACCAAGGTCTACCTGCTGCCAGCCGAAAAGCTGACCGTCACCGTGTATTTCGAAGATGACGAAGCCTACGATATCTGGGCTAACGAAATCGGCGTACCGAAAGAACGCATCATCCGTATCGGCGACAACAAAGGTTCGCGCTACGCCTCGGACAACTTCTGGCAGATGGCCGACGTCGGCCCATGCGGCCCATGTACCGAGATCTTCTACGATCACGGCGCCGACATCTGGGGTGGCCCTCCGGGCTCGCCTGACGAAGATGGCGACCGTTTCATCGAAATCTGGAATCTGGTGTTCATGCAGTTCAATCGCGATGAACAAGGCAATATGAACAAGCTGCCGAAGCCATGCGTGGATACCGGCATGGGTCTGGAGCGTCTGGCAGCCGTGCTGCAACACGTGCACAGCAACTATGAAATCGACCTGTTCCAGGCACTGATCAAGGCTGCTGCGCGTGAAACCGGCGCCACCGATCTGGAATCGAAATCGCTGCGCGTGATCGCCGACCACATCCGTGCTGCATCGTTCCTGATCGTCGACGGCATCATCCCCGGCTCGGAAGGTCACGGCTATGTGCTGCGCCGTATCATCCGCCGCGCCCTGCGTCACGGCCACAAACTGGGCCAGACCAAGCCATTCTTCTACAAGCTGGTCAACGACCTGAACATCGAGATGGGCGCGGCCTATCCGGAGCTCAGCGAAGCCATGCAGCGCGTCGCCCAGACGCTCAAGCAGGAAGAAGAGCGCTTCGGCGAAACGCTGGAAAACGGCATGAAGATTCTGGAAGCGCAACTGGCCAAGGACGCAACCCGTCTGGACGGCGCCACTGCCTTCACCCTGTACGACACCTACGGCTTCCCGCTCGACCTGACCGCCGACATCTGCCGCGAACGCAATATCGCGCTGGACGAAGCCGGCTTCGCCGTGGCGATGGAACAGCAGAAGAAAACTGCCCGTGCCGCCGGTAAATTCAAAATGGCTGCCAACGTCGAATACAGCGGCGCGAAAACCCGCTTCGTCGGTTACGACGAACTGAGCATCAATGCCAAGGTCATCGCCCTGTACGCCAATGGCGCACCGGTGCAGCAACTCAATGCTGGCGAGCAGGGCATTGTGGTGCTGGACACCACCCCGTTCTACGCCGAGTCCGGTGGTCAGGTGGGCGATCACGGTGTGATCAAGGCCGCTGGCGCGCTGTTCGAAGTGGAAGACACTCTGAAGATTCAGGCCGATGTATTCGGTCAGCACGGTGTGCTGGCGCAAGGTTCGCTGAAAGTCGGCGATGCCGTCTCCGCCGAAGTCGATCTGGACAAGCGTGGCCGTACCATCCGTAACCACTCGGCCACCCACCTGATGCACAAAGCCCTGCGCGAAGTGCTGGGCAGCCACGTGGCGCAAAAAGGTTCGCTGGTCGATCCGGATAAAACCCGTTTCGACTTCAGCCACAATGCAGCGCTGACGGCCGAGCAGATCGCCGAAGTGGAAGCCAAGGTGAATGCGGAAATCCTGCAGAATCAGGCGACTCAGGCCCACAATATGTCGTTTGATGATGCCGTCAAACACGGTGCGATGGCGCTGTTCGGCGAGAAATACGGCGACGAAGTGCGCGTGCTCGACATCGGTAGCTCGAAAGAGCTGTGCGGTGGTGTGCACGTGCAGCGCACCGGCGACATCGGTCTGTTCAAGATTATTGGCGAAGGTGGTGTGGCCGCCGGTATCCGCCGCGTCGAAGCGGTCACCGGCGTCGGTGCGCTGGCACTGGTGCAAGGCCTGAACCGTCGTCTGCTGGACGCGGCCGCCGCGCTGAAAACCAATCCTGAAGAACTGGGCAGCCGCATCGCGCAGGTGCAGGAACACGTCAAATCGCTGGAAAAAGAACTGGCAGCGCTGAAGTCGAAACTGGCCGCTGGTCAGGGCGACGAACTGTCGGCGCAAGCTGTCGACGTGAACGGCGTGAAAGTGCTGGCAGCGGTGCTCGATGGCGCCGATGTGGGCGCGCTGCGCGAAACCATGGACAAGCTGAAAGACAAGCTGAAAACGGCAGCGATCGTGCTGGCCAGCGTACAGGATGGCAAAGTCAGCCTGATCGCCGGCGTCACGGCCGATGCCACCAGCAAGGTCAAAGCGGGCGAGCTGGTTAACTTCGTTGCACTGCAAGTGGGCGGTAAAGGTGGCGGACGCCCTGATATGGCGCAGGCGGGTGGTACCGATGCGGCAGCCTTGCCAGCGGCGCTGGCCGGTGTCATCGGCTGGGTAGGCGAGCGCGTTTAAGACTGAAAACGCCCCGCTAAAGTAGGTTTGATGCGGCCTGCGTGATTCACGCAGGCCGTTGTTGTCTGTACTGGAGTGTTGTATACTTACCAGCTTGCGTTGCGAGACTGCAACGAACGATGAACTATTTTGGTGCACCGCGTCATTCGGTCCGTTTTGGAGTAGACTGGCGTCAGTCCTAACAAAACGAGCGGGTTTTTGATGAGCGACACGATATTTGAAGAAGAAATCATGGAATTCCACCAGGAACTCGATGCACGCGGTTTGAATTGCCCCTTGCCTATTCTGAAAGCGAAAAAAGCGCTGGCGGAACTGCAAAGCGGGGAAGTGCTGCGCATCATGGCCACCGATCCCGGTTCCGTACGTGATTTCCAGGCCTTCTGCAAACAAACCGGCAATGCCCTGCTGTCGCATGTACAAACTGGCCGCGAGTTTGTATTTTTGATGCGCCGCAAATAAGTCTTTCCCCTGTTTTTCCGTTTCGACTTCGTCTAGAAGCTGTCTTTTTTAGACGATTTCTACTAGTTAAAAAACGCACGATCGTGCTTTATTTTCTTGTGTGGCGTGAATTTCTCATATAATCTAGCCCACAGAATTTAGTCCTGCTTTAGTTTAGTTCCGCCTCGTTGCCACCGCTGTCCCGTCAGGGAGTTCTGACCGGGAGGGCGCAGCGAGAACCGTATTTCGTCCGATTATTATTTTTTTCCAAAGGCACAGCTATGAAAGTCTTGGTACCCGTCAAACGCGTGGTCGACTATAACGTCAAGGTGCGCGTCAAATCCGACGGCACCGGCGTTGATATTGCCAACGTCAAAATGTCGATGAACCCATTCGATGAGATCGCACTGGAAGAAGCGATGCGCCTCAAAGAAGCCGGTAAAGTGACGGAAGTCGTTGCCGTATCGTGCGGCGTGACCCAGTGCCAGGAAACCCTGCGCACCGGTATGGCGATTGGCGCCGACCGCGGCATCCTGGTGGAAACCGCTGTCGATCTGGAGCCGCTGGCCGTGGCCAAGCTGCTCAAGGCCCTGGCTGACAAAGAACAGCCACAACTGATCATTCTGGGCAAACAGGCGATCGACGATGACTCCAACCAGACCGGCCAGATGCTGGCTGCGCTGCTGGGCTGGCCACAAGCGACCTTCGCCTCGAAAGTGGTGCTGGAAGACGGCAAAGTGACCGTGACCCGCGAAGTCGATGGCGGTCTGGAAACGCTGGCACTGACTCTGCCAGCCATTGTCACCACCGACCTGCGCCTGAACGAGCCACGCTATGTGACCCTGCCGAACATCATGAAGGCCAAGAAAAAGCCGCTGGACGTGACCAAGCCTGAAGATCTGGGCGTTGATGTTACGCCGCGTCTGAAAACCGTCAAAGTTGCCGAGCCTGCCAAGCGCACTGCCGGTATCACGGTTCCGGACGTCGCCACCCTGGTCGCAAAACTGCGCACCGAAGCTAAAGTCATCTAAAGGATAAATCATGGTCGCATTAGTTATCGCTGAACACGACAACGCTAGCCTGAAGGGCAGCACCCTGCACACCGTTACCGCAGCCGCCCAGTGCGGTGGTGACGTGCACGTACTGGTCGCCGGTTCCAACGCAGGCGCTGCCGCTGCAGCTGCCGCGCAAATCGCCGGTGTGAGCAAAGTCATCGTTGCCGACGCTGCCTACTTCGCCGACGGTCTGGCGGAAAACATCGCCGAACAGGTGCTGGCACTGGCCGGTAGCTACAGCCACATCCTGGCACCAGCTACCGCCTACGGTAAAAACATTCTGCCACGCGTTGCCGCCAAGCTGGATGTCGCACAGATTTCGGAAATCACCAAAGTCGAATCGCCTGACACCTTCGAGCGTCCGATCTACGCCGGTAACGCCATCGCTACCGTGCAATCGGGCGACAGCGTGAAAGTGATCACCGTGCGTTCGACCGGTTTCGACGCTGCCGCCGCCAGCGGCGGTTCGGCTGCTACCGAAACCGTGGCTGCCGTGGCTGATCATGGCAAATCGGCCTTCGTTGGCCGTGAAGTCGCGAAATCGGACCGTCCGGAACTGACCGCTGCCAAGATCATCGTGTCCGGTGGCCGTGGTATGGGTTCGGGCGAAGCGTTCAAAGTGCTGGAGCCACTGGCTGACAAGCTGAACGCTGCGATGGGTGCTTCGCGCGCCGCCGTGGATGCTGGCTTCGTACCGAACGACTGGCAAGTGGGTCAGACCGGTAAGATCGTCGCACCAAACCTGTACATCGCCGTGGGTATTTCGGGCGCCATCCAGCACCTGGCTGGTATGAAAGACTCGAAAACCATCGTCGCCATCAACAAAGATCCGGAAGCGCCGATTTTCTCGGTAGCCGACTACGGCATCGTTGGCGATCTGTTCGAGATCGTTCCGCAACTGGTGGCTGAACTGGGCTAATCCCGCCCGCCGCATTCAGAGCCACGCTGATCCGGAATACCGGATTGCCGTGGCT
>JAIELO010000138.1 GCA_019752915.1 Burkholderiaceae bacterium | reverse complement strand
CGGTCACGGCCATCGAAACCGCGCCCGACCAGCACCCGCTGCATCTGTGCATGATCGAAGATGTGACGGACAAAAAACAGAGCGAAGCGCTGATCTGGCAGCAGGCCAATTTCGATCCGCTGACCCAGTTGCCGAACCGCCGCATGTTCCTCGACCGGCTGGCGCTGGATCTGCTGAAAAGCCAGCGCAGTCGCAGCCGGATTGCCATCCTGTTCATCGATCTGGACCACTTCAAGGAAGTCAACGATACGCTGGGTCACCATCAGGGTGATGTGCTGCTGATCGAGGCGGCGCGCCGCATCAGTGACTGTGTGCGCCGTTCGGACACGGTGGCGCGGCTGGGCGGCGACGAATTTACCGTGATCCTGTGCGAGCTCGACAGTACGGAACGGGTGGAAGTGATCGCCCAGAACATCATTGACCGGATGTGCCAGCCGTTCGCGCTGGGCCAGGAGCAAGCCTTCATCTCGGCCAGTATCGGCATTACCCTGTACCCCGACGATGCCGACGATATCGACGATCTGCTCAAACACGCTGATCAGGCCATGTATGCGGCCAAAGGCGCGGGGCGCAACCGCTACAGCTATTTCACGCCGGCCCTGCAGGTGGAAGCGCTGACCCGCATGCGCCTGACCAATGATTTGCGCAGTGCCGTCAAAGGTGGCCAGTTCGAGCTGTATTTCCAGCCCATCGTGCACCTGAAGACGGGCCGCATCCACAAGGCCGAGGCGCTGATCCGCTGGCGTCACCCGACCCGCGGTCTGGTCAGCCCGCTGGACTTCATTCCGCTGGCCGAGGCGAGCGGGCTGATTTTCGAGATCGGTGGCTGGGTGTTCCAGGAGTCGGCGCGCTGGGTGCAGCGCTGGCGCAGCGAGCATCATCCCGAGTTCCAGGTCAGCATCAACCAGTCACCGCTGGAATTCCAGCGTGACGACGGTACCTATGTCGAATGGCAGCAGCAGTTGCAGACGCTGGACTTGCCGGGCCAGTCGCTGGTGGTGGAAATTACCGAGGGCTTGCTGCTGGACGTGAATAGCACCGTCAGCGCCAAGCTGCTGCAATTGCGCGATGCCGGGATACAGGTGGCGCTCGACGATTTCGGCACCGGTTACTCGTCACTGTCCTATCTGAAAAAGTTCGATATCGATTATCTCAAGATCGACCGTTCCTTCACCCGCAATCTGGCCACCGATTCCAGCGATATGGCGCTCTCGGAAGCGATTATCGTGATGGCCCACAAGCTGGGCCTGCGGGTGATTGCCGAGGGCGTGGAAACCGAGCAGCAGCGCGACCTGCTGACCCAGGCTGGTTGCGATTATGGGCAGGGTTATCTGTTCTCGCGCCCCGTGCCGGCCGAGGAGTTTGACCGGATGTTGCGCCTGTCGCCCGAACGTGCGGTGACGTAATAGTTAAAACATATCGAAACTATTGGAACAATCAATTTTGCAAATGTCGGAAAAATCCGTACACTGGCGTCTCAATGATTCACAACCCAAGAGGAAACCACCATGTCGCTGATTAACACCCAAATCAAACCATTCAACGCAACCGCCTACGTTAACGGCAAATTCATCGACGTCAGCGATGTTTCGCTGAAAGGCAAATGGGCAGTGCTGATGTTCTACCCAGCCGACTTCACCTTCGTGTGCCCAACCGAACTGGAAGATCTGGCCGACCATCAGCCGGAATTCGCCAAACTGGGCGTGGACGTGTACGGCGTATCGACCGATACCCACTTCGCACACAAAGCATGGCACGACACCTCGGACGCGATCAAGAAAGTGAACTACCCACTGATCGGTGACCCAACCGGCACCCTGTCGCGTAACTTCGAAGTGATGATCGAAGAAGAAGGCCTGGCACTGCGCGGTACCTTCCTGATCAACCCGGAAGGCCAGATCAAAGTGATGGAAGTGCACGACAACGGCATCGGCCGCGACGCTTCCGAACTGCTGCGCAAAACCAAAGCTGCCCTGTACGTCGCTTCCCACCCAGGCGAAGTTTGCCCAGCTAAATGGACCGAAGGCGCCGCAACGCTGACCCCATCGCTGGACCTGGTCGGCAAGATCTAAGTCTTGAAGACTGCAGCACCATTACAGTAATACCGCGATGCCGGTCCGGGCGTCCGGCCCGGCATACGCCTAAATATTTGTAAGGAATAGAATCATGTTAGATGCATCGCTCAAAACCCAGCTGAAAGCCTACCTCGAAAAAGTCGTGCAGCCGATCGAACTGGTCGCCGCACTCGACGACAGCGCCAAGGCGCAGGAAATGGCAGCGCTACTGCAGGATATCGTGTCCCTGAGCGACAAGATCACGCTGGTCAAGCGGGTCGACGCAGGTGTCCGTCTGCCTTCGTTCAGCATCAACCGTGCAGGCACCGATATCGGCGTGCGTTTCGCCGGTGTGCCGATGGGGCATGAATTCACTTCGCTGGTACTGGCGCTGCTGCAAGTGGGCGGCCATACCATCAAATTCGACGAAGCCGTGATCGAGCAGATCCGCAATCTGGATGGCGATTACGCATTCGAAACCTTTATCTCGCTGAGCTGCCACAATTGCCCGGAAGTGGTGCAAGCGCTCAACGCGATGGCGGTGATTAACCCGCGCATTAAAGTGACCACGATTGACGGTGGCGTGTTCCCGCAGGAAGTCGAAGCGCGCCAGATCATGGCGGTACCGATGATGTTCCTGAACGGCGAGCACTTCGGTCAGGGGCGCAGTAGCGTGGAAGAAATTCTGGCCAAGCTCGATACCAATGCCGGCGCCCGTCAGGCCGCAGAAATGAGCAAGAAAGATGTGTTCGACGTGCTGATCGTCGGCGGTGGCCCTGCCGGTGCCGCAGCGGCGGTGTACGCCGCCCGTAAAGGCATCCGTACCGGTGTGGTGGCAGAACGCTTCGGCGGTCAGGTGCTCGACACCCTGTCGATTGAAAACTTCATTTCGATCAAGGAAACGGAAGGCCCGAAATTCGCGATGGCGCTGGAACAGCACGTCAAGGAATACGCGGTCGATGTGATGAATACCCAGCGCGTTGCAAAACTGGTGCCGGGTAAGCTGATCGAAGTACAGACCGTCAGCGGCGCAACGCTGAAAGCCAAGTCGGTGATTCTGGCCACCGGTGCGCGCTGGCGCGAAATCAATGTGCCGGGCGAGAAGGAATACCGTAACCACGGTGTGGCCTACTGCCCGCACTGCGATGGCCCGCTGTTCAAGGGCAAGCGCGTGGCGGTGATCGGTGGCGGTAACTCGGGCGTGGAAGCGGCCATCGATCTGGCCGGTCTGGTGCAGCATGTGACGCTGATCGAGTACGGTGCAGAATTGCGTGCCGATGCGGTGTTGCAGCGCAAGCTGCGCAGCCTGCCGAACGTGACGGTGGTGGTGTCGGCCCAGACCACGGAAATCAATGGCGATGGCAAGATCGTCAATGGTCTGAGCTATACCGACCGGGTCAGCGGTGAGGCCCGCAAGGTCGATCTGGAAGGTGTGTTTGTGCAAATCGGTCTGGTACCGAACACGGAATGGCTGAAAGGCACGGTAGCGCTGTCGCGTCACGGTGAAATTGAAATCGATAGCCGTGGCCAGACCTCGGTACCGGGTGTGTTCGCTGCCGGTGACGTCACCACGGTGCCGTACAAGCAGATCATCATCGCCACCGGTGAAGGCGCCAAAGCGGCTCTGTCGGCCTTCGATCACCTGATCCGCGCCGACGATGAACCAGCGGTGGCACCAGTTGCCCAGGCAGTCGCTGCCTAAGCTGCTGCGCTAGAAAACCAGAAGGGGCGCAAGTTCATACTTGCGCCCCTTTTTTTTCTGTTTCGGGTTAGCTGACCAGATCGGCGCTAGCCTGTCGGGTGCGTAGCGCGATGGCATTGCGGTGGCGTGCGCGCAGGCGCGGGTCGGTGATCAGGCGACCCAGCGTTTCACCGATCACCATCACCACGCCCAGTAGCGGCAGCACCAGCATCAGGCCGGCCACGCCGGCCACCGAGCCGCCGATGAAAATCATCAGCACCGTGATCAGCGGATGGATGTGCAGGCTGCGTCCCAGCGTCAGCGGCATGAACACGAAGTCGTCCAGCAGGCGCACGCCGATGAAGACGCCAATCGCCATATACGCCATGGCCGGATCGTTCGGTGCATCGGTCGACGCCACCATCACTACCAGCATGCAGCCGACGATGGAGCCCACATACGGCACCCAGGCCAGCATGGCGGCAATCAGGCCCAGTACCAGTGGCGACGAGACGCCTATCGCCCACAGGCCGAGCGCCAGTACGATGGTGTCAAGCACGGTGAGTTTGATCAGCCCCTGAAAATAGCGGTGCGCGGTCTGGTCGACTTCGTGCAGCAGGAACAGGGCCCGTTCGAAGAAGGCATTCGGCACTGCGCGCGCCAGAAACTTCTTGAAGCGCAAGCCATCGCGCAGGAAGAAGAACGCCAGGAAGGGCGCCAGTAGCAGCGACGGCAGCCAGCCCGCCACCGACACCAGAATATCGGTCAGGTGCTGCTGGATGAAGGTGCCGGTGAAGCTGGCCATGCGGTTGTTGATGGTGCGCGCCAGCTTGATCTGTTTCAGGATGGGGAACTGGCGTTCCAGCGAGGCCATGGTGTGGCGGATGAAGTCGAGTCCACCCGTCAGATATTTACCCAGCATGACTTGCCACGATTCGGACGGCCCCGCTTCCCAGTAGACCGCCACCATAGTGGCCAGCATCAGTACTAGCAGAAACATGCTGCCCACTATCAGGGTGGCGGCGTTGTGGCTGACCCCGAGCCGGATCAGGCGCTGCATGGGGGGCTGCAAAATATAGTACAGCACGATGGCGAGCAGGAAGGGGATGGCCAGAAACAGCATCTGCTGCAGCAGGAACAGCAGGGCACAGGTACCCACCACGATACCGCTCCACACGATGGGGCCGGCGTGCTGCTGTGCGGGGAAGCGCTTCATATCGCTTCGATCTGCGGTTTGCCGCTCATCCATTCGCGCAGGCGGGTGCCGATGTGGCGCGCCAGTGCCAGCGAAATCTTGTAGCCGATCACGGCGTCGGTTTCCATCAGGCCCATAAAGTCGGCGCGGAAGAATACCGCCAGTTCGCAATTGTCGAGCGCGCGGGTCTGGGCGTTGCGCGGTGAATTGTCGAGCAGTGCCAGATCGCCGAAGAACGCGCCGGGTCCCATTTCGGCCACCACTTCGCGGCCATTCGGGCGCAAGCGGCTGATGATCACGCGACCCGACATGATCAGATACAGTGCCTGACCTTCTTCGCCTTCATCGAAAATGATTTCGTCGGCCAGATAGCGGCGCTCGTGCATCAGACCATCGACGATTTTCAGTTCCAGCGGCGTGAGCGTCGAGAACAGGGCGGACGCTTTCAGCCGCTGCAGACGGGGCGAAAGTTCGGGCGATTTCAGGAAGCCGAATAGCAAGGGTACTCCCGGGCAAAGAATAAAGTGGAAAGATGATAACGCAATTGCGGGCCGGTGCCGACAGAACCGGTGGGCGTGACACGAATGGTCGCGCAGAATAGCAAAAGGGCCCGACGAATCGGGCCCTTTTACAGGAATTTGGCGGAGCGGACGGGACTCGAACCCGCGACCCCCGGCGTGACAGGCCGGTATTCTAACCAACTGAACTACCGCTCCAACAAAACACTGGGTACTGCTTTTATTTACTACTCTTGCTACTTGCAAAACTGGTGGGCGGTGAGAGGCTCGAACTCCCGACCTAAGCCTTGTAAGGGCTCCGCTCTACCAACTGAGCTAACCGCCCAATTTCGCGCTTTGGTGAGCTTGCTTACATCTGCTGCTCACCGAAGTCCGTTAGTTTACAGCATCTTTCAAAGCTTTACCAGCTTTAAATTTAGGAACTTTTGCTGCTTCGATGGTGATCTCTTCTTTGGTGCGTGGATTGCGGCCGGTACGGGCAGCGCGCTCGCTCACCGAGAAGGTGCCAAAGCCGACCAGGGTCACGCTTTCGTTCTTTTGCAGGGTGGTGGTTACACCGTCGATCACTGCGTCGAGTGCGCGTGCGGCAGCCGCTTTGGAAATATCAGCGGTCGCTGCAATATGGTCGATCAATTCAGTCTTATTCAAAGCAATTCCCCGTCACAAAGGTTATATCATTTTAGCCTGCACGCACCGAGTTACTCTGCAGCGTACAGGTCTGGAAAAATCTCAGGCCGTATTAAACAAGCCAGCCCACCTTTGTGTCAAGCGTCACACTATAGAAATCGGGCGGTAAATAACAAACGGGCGCTATAAAAGCGCCCGTTTGTGGTGTTAGCGAGAATTAATCGCGCTCAGACTTAATGTTTTACGACGTCGGCCTGACCATCGGGTTTAGTCGCCGCAACCGCAACGGCTTCCACTGGCGCTGTTTCCACCAGCGCTACCGGCATACGCTCGAGCGCAATTTCCAGCACTTTATCGATCCAACGCACTGGCACAATTTCCAGTTTGTTTTTCACGTTGTCCGGAATATCAGCCAGATCTTTCACGTTCTGCTCGGGAATGAGCACGGTTTTAATCCCGCCACGTTGCGCCGCCAGCAGTTTTTCTTTCAGACCGCCAATCGGCAACACTTCGCCACGCAGGGTAATTTCGCCCGTCATCGCCACATCGGCACGCACCGGAATACCGGTGAACACCGACACCATCGCCACCGTCATGGCCGCACCGGCGGACGGACCGTCCTTCGGCGTAGCACCTTCCGGCA
>JAIELO010000107.1 GCA_019752915.1 Burkholderiaceae bacterium | reverse complement strand
CAGCTGTTGCGCCTGATTTTCGATGCCCGTCACATCCTGCAGCAGGATCACGCTGCGCCGGGTACCCAGCCCCGCCGTATCGACCGCCGCAAAGCGCACTTTCAGGTGCGCTGCCAGATCGCGCCGCGCACTCCAGGCAGCGGTCACCTGCTGCAGCGCGTCGTCGGCGTACGGTTTGATGGTGACATAGGCGGTACTGCGTCCGTCGTCCTCGCACCACGCCGCATAGGCTTGCGCCAGCGGTGCCAGCGCCACCGCGTCGGCGAGCCGGAATTGCTGCGGCACGCCCGGCATGCCGAGCATCTGCTGCGCCGCCGGATTGCTGGCAAACACCTGCCCATCACTACCGGCCACCAGAATGCCATCGCCGACATTGGCCATCACCAGCTGGTTGACGGCCTGCTGCACATTCACTTCCAGCCCGCGCTGGATCGCCAGTTCTTCCTGCCCGATCAGGCGCGCGGCCAGCCGGTTGACGACCAGCACCGCCGCAAAAAACGCCGCGCCATACAGACCGGCCTGTAAAAACGGCCGCTCGCTTTCGAGCATCAGCACGCGCCAGATGCTTTCGCCCAGCATGAACAGCGCCACCAGCGCGGCACAGAATAGCGACAGCACCAGCGGCGCCAGAATCGCCGCTCCCGCCAGCGGGAACAGGTAGAGGATCGCCAGCCCGCTGCGCAGGCCGCCGCCGGCCAGAAACAGCAGGGAGATAATCACCAGATCGCAGGCAATCTGCGACAGCAACTGCAAGCGGAAACGCTGCTGCCAGAGCACCGCCATCAGCGCGAACAGCAGCGCAAGCAGCAGGTACACCAGACAGATTTGCAGATTCGGGGAGAACACCGGGGTGCGCAGACCGTTGCGGTCAGCACTCAGATAGGCCAGCAGCACCAGCGCAATCACCACCCGTGAACCATTCAGGGTTTGCAGTGAGCGCCAGAACGAGGCGCGCTCTTCGGGGTACTGGGGCGATACGGCGGACAGGCCGGATTTCACGCTGCCTCAGGCCGATGGCATAGCGGCATGGGCCGCGCTGCAGTAGTCGCGCCCGCGCGCCTGAACGGTTTCGGAGGCCGGATAGAACACGCCGCAATGGGCGCATTGCAGCATGGTTTCGATTTCGGCGCTGGCTTGACGCCGCCCCGCAGCTTGCCCCGACGCGGCTTGCCCCGACGCTCCGGAAGGCCCCGCCGCTGGCGGCTGCTGGCGGTTTTGCTGACGCTGCTGGGCTGCGCGGATCTTGCTACGGATGGCAAACACCACCAGAAACACCAGCGCCAGCCAGAATAACAGACGGCTCATACGCCCCCCTTATGCAGCAGCACTTCCAGCACAAAGCGGCTACCCACATAGGCCAGCAGCAGCGTGGTGAAACCGGCCAGCGTAAAACTCAGCGCCGTCCGGCCACGCCAGCCACGGAAGCGGCGTCCTGCCAGCAAGGCCGCAAACAGCAGCCATGACAGCAGCGTAAATACGGACTTGTGATCCCACTTGAGCGCCTGACCGAACACCTGTTCCGAGAACACGATGCCGGAAAACACCGTCAGACTGAGTAGCGCGAAGCCGAAGCTGATCATCCGGAACAGCAGCTTTTCCATGGTCAGCAGCGCTGGCAACTGGTCTAGCGCATGTGACAGAAAGGTTTTGCGTTCGCTGGCTGCATGCAGGTGACGCTCCTGCAGCGCCATCAGCACCGCATGGAAAGCGGCCACCGTCAGCGTGCTGTAGGCCATGACAGCAATTGCGATATGCCAGCCAAACAGGGGCGATTTGCCTTCCAGTGCGATCAGCGCGCCGGGGAAAGCCACCTGCAAAGCCACTACCAGCGCCGCATTCGGCATCACCAGATGACGCATGCTATCCAGACTGAAGTTACGGTTTTCCACCCAGTAGGCGGCCACCGACACCCACAGGGCGGACGACAGCATGGCGGCAAAACCGATGCGGATGGTGCCGCCGCTGGCCAGATCAAACCATAGGCCAGCGCCATGTAGCAGCCAGGCCAGCGCCGTCATGGCGGAAATCAGCGTGGCGCGGCGCGGCGGCAGCGCGGCACAGACGAGGTACAGCACGACGGCTGCGATAAGGAGGAAATTCTGCATAAGCCCCAGTTTACACTATCGTTCAGTCGACGGCAGCCATGCGCAGCTCGTCGTGATGGTGACGCTGCTGTTCTTCCATCACCAGCTGGCCCAGTTCGCGCTTCAGGGCATTGAATTCGGGCGCCGCCGGATCGCGCATGCGCGGCAACTCCACCAGCAGATCACGCTTGACGGTGCCGGGCCGGTAGGTCATCACGATAATACGGTCGGCCAGATAGATCGCCTCTTCGATACTGTGGGTGACGAAGATAATGGTCTTTTTCAGCTCGGCCCAGATGCGCAGCAACTCATCCTGCAGATTGCGCCGGGTCAGTGCATCGAGGGCGCCGAACGGTTCATCCATCAGCATGATGGGCGAATCGAGCGCCAGAATGCGCGCAATCGCCACCCGCTGGCGCATCCCGCCGGACAGGTCTTTCGGATAGCGGCTGCGGAAGTCGCTTAGCGACAGCATTGCCAGCAGGCGCTCCACCGTCGCGTTGATCTGCTCTCTGGGCAAGCCCTTGATCTGCAGGCCGAAAGCGACGTTATCGGCCACCGTCATCCACGGGAACAGCGCGTACTCCTGAAACACCATGCCGCGCTCCGGCCCCGGCCCTGTCACGGGCTGGCCATCGGCGACGATACTACCGCTACTGGGCAGGGCGAAACCGGCGATGGCATTCAGCAGCGTCGATTTGCCGCAGCCGGAAGGCCCGAGCAGGCAGACAAACTGACCACGGGGGATTTCCAGATTGATGTCCTGCAGCGCCACGACCGCCCGCTCTTCGCTCTGGAATACCTTGCCGACCTGCTCGATACTGATATGTGCGCTGCCCATTAGTGCTCCAGACCGCGGTGCCAGCGCAGCAGATAGTTATTCAGTTTATTCACGGCGCTATCGATGGCCAGCCCTAACAGACCGATGGTTATCATGCCGGCCATGATTTTGTCGGACCAGAAGTACTCGCGCGCTTCCAGAATGCGGAAACCCAGACCATTATTCACGGCGATCATTTCCGACACGATCACCACGATAAACGCGGTGCCGATACCGATGCGCACCCCGGACAAAATATACGGCACCGCCGCTGGCAGGATCACGCGGATAAACAGGGTACTGCCGCTGGCGCCCAGATTGCGCGCCGCACGCAGATAGATGCCGTCCACCTGGCGCACGCCGGCGATGGTATTCATCAGCACCGGGAAGAAGGCGCCCAGCACGATCAGAAAAATGGCCGGCGCATTACCCAGCCCGAACCACAGTATCGACAGCGGAATATAGGCAATCGGCGGAATCGGCCGCAGCAACTGCATCAGCGGATTAAACCAGGCGTACATGCGCGGACTGGCCCCCATCAGCAAGCCCATCGGCAAAGCCAGCGCCGCGCCGATGGCAAAACCGGCCGCCACCCGGTACAGGCTGCCGAGCGCATCGAGGATCAATTCGCCCGACACCGCCCACGCCAGCCAGCTGCCCTGCTCCGCACTGTAGGGCTGCACCGGCAGCAGATACGCCAGCCAGCGCTCGGCCACCGCCAGTGGCGAGGGCAGCATCTGCGGATTGGCCCAGCCAAGCGTGGCCGCCAGTTGCCAGATCGCGATCACGATCACCGGCACGATCATGCCGACGGCCAGTTGCTGCGCGCGCGCCACCGTACCGCGCTTCACCGCCGCGCTCCCCGCTCCGTTCGCCATTACTTCACGCCCACGCTTTTCTTGGCCGCTTCCAGCAGATCGGTTTTGACCCATTCCTTGGCAGCTGGCGGTTTGGCCATGCGCCCCACCCCGGTCTTGAACATCACGTCGGTGGTGATCTGGATGTGCTCGGCGGTGATGTCATACGAATACGGCGAATTGCCGATCGCGTCTTCGAAGTCGTCCTTGGTGATCTGGCCCTTGAACACCGTCTCGCGCACATATTTTTCGGCCAGCGCCGGCTGCTCGATAAAGGCCTTGGTGGCTTCCACGAAGCAGCGCATGAATTTCTCGGCCAGCGGACGCTTCTCCTTATAGAACTTCTCGGTCATCACCATGGTGCGGATCGGTTCGCCGATCGGGGTATCGTAAGGCTTCAGAATTTCCGTGCCAAAGCCCTTGTTGATGGCCTGCGAGGACTGCGGCTCGGAATTCATCATCACATCGATATTTTTACCCAGCAGGGCCTGATTCAGATCGGCGAAGGCCAGATAGATCAGCTGCACATCCTTGCCCGGCTGGTCGGACGACGTCAGACCAGCCTGCTGCAGTTCCGCCAGCAACAGCACTTCCTGGATCCCGCCGCGCGTCACACCGACCCGCTTGCCTTTCAGATCCTTGACCGATTGCAGCTTCAGATCGGCACGGCTGACCAGCCGTGCACCGCCCTTGGCAAAGCCGGCCACCACCAGAATCGGTGCACCGCTGGCGCGCCCGGAGATGGCCGCTTCCGACGCCGTGGTGCCGACATCGAGCTCTCCGGCGATAATTCCCTGCATCACGTCGAGCCCTTTGGCGAAGATCCGTTCTTCCACCTTGATGCCGCATTTCGGGGCGATCTCCTTAATATAGGAGACCGCGCCATAGTGAGCGAATTTCAAATTACCGAGTCGCACCACTTCCTGCGCCTGAGCAACTCCCAGCGACAGACCAGCAAACAAGGCCGCAGCCCGGCACAGTTGAGGCATCTTCATCCCACGCTCCTTAATTATGTGTAACATTTTGATAATGTGCGGGACATTCCACACCGAAAACGCAATACTCGCTCGAAAACATTATGCACAAATAAAATCCCGCTCGCATCAACTTCTCAGGAGACACCATGTTCTGCACTATGTCCATTGGGCGCACACCTACGGTTCCCCTCCGCACAGCTGTACTCGCGGCAACGCTGGCAGCCTTGCTGGCGGGCTGTGGTGGCGGTGGCGGCGCTAGCCCTGTAACCCCTCCCGCACCTCCCCCTGTCGTAGCACAAACTGTCAAGCTACTGCCTTCCGGCAGCACCATGCTGGGCAACGCCCCACTCACGATCAGTGCCGCGCTTGATCATAGTGCCGATGTGAGCTGGAGTCTGGCAAGTGGCAACCCTGGCAGCCTTTCCGCCAGCAGCGGCGCCAGCATTACCTATACCCCGCCAGCCACACGGGTCACGGCGATCACGCCGATTACCCTGACCGCCACCTCTGCGGGCGTCAGCCGCAGCCTCCACCTGACCTTATATCCGGCGCCGGGCTCGCCCGGACTTAGTCTGATTGCTGGCGACCTGGGGGGCCGCTCCATACAGGATGGCAAAGGCAGTGCCGCCCGCTTTAACGAGATCACGGCCATGGCCGCCGATACGGATGGCAGTATGATCGTCGTCGATCTAGAGGACTCCATGCTCGACATTTATCCGAGTCAGGTCCCCAGTACCATTCGCCGTGTCAGCCCGGATGGTCAGGTGAGCACACTGTATCGGCCAGCTTTTGGCCATGCCGACGGCCCATCGGGCCAAGCCAAACTCGGTCGTGTGATGGCGCTGACTGTGACCGCCGATCATGGCTTATTCGTGCTCGACAACGATACCGTGAATAGCTATGTGCGCCGGATCGAAGCCGATGGCTCGATTGCCACCGTCGCGACGTTCAGCCAGGACACGCGTTTTTCCAATAGCGTCAAACTCACCACCGATCCCCTCGGCGGCAATCTGCGCCTGCTCACCAATTTCGCGGTCTACGCTTTAAGCGGCGGCAAGCCAGTGTTACTGGCAGGACTGGAGCAGGGCGGCGAAGGCAGTGTCGATGGCCCGGGCAATCTGGCACGCTTCACCATGATTATGGATAGCATCAGCGATAGTGCCGGCAATATCTACATGATCGATAACTTTGCCATCCGCAAAGTCACACCGAGCGGTGCCACCAGCACCGTCGCTGGCGTCGCCACCAGTTGCGGTGGCGTCGATGGTACGGGTAGCGTGGCGCGTTTCGGCCGCCCCGATTCGCTCTCGCTCGACAGCAGCGGGAATCTGCTGGTACTCGATCGCGATAACTGCGGCGGCACCCGCAGCGGCTACCAGATCCGTCAGGTCACGTCGGCCGGGGTGGTCACGACCCCGAGTTACGGCGCCGATCCCGTGAATGTTTACCCGCCACTCACCGCTACGACCTCGCGTAACCGCCTGCTACGCGTCAGTAGCGATAACCGCATCATTCTGGCGAGCACCGGCCAGCTGCAGATACAACAGAGCACTAGCAGTGCCGCCTTACTGGCCGGGTTGGAAGGCGATAGCGCTACAGAGCGCGATGGCGCAGGTGCGCTGGCGCGATTTATGAATCCCTATCTGCTGGCAGCCGATCTGAATGGCAACCTTTATGTACTCGATAGCGCACCGGCACCGGGAGGTTATCAACTGGAAGCGGGCGGCATCCATTTGCGCAAAATTAGCCCCGACGGCCAGGTCAGTACCATCCCCGTCTCCAGCACGCTGGTCGCAAACGGCATGGTGAGCGATAACGATGGCAATCTGTATATCTCGGTAAGGGGACCACTCGGTACCTTGACGGGCATATCCCCCGGTGGTGCGATTCTTAAAATTACCCCGCAAGGTAGTGCCAGCATTTTGGCAGGCAGTCAACAGACGGGTACCGGCACCACCCCGGTCGATGGCAATGGCAGCACGGCCGTG
>JAIELO010000436.1 GCA_019752915.1 Burkholderiaceae bacterium | reverse complement strand
CGGCATAAGTGCCGAGACAAGACCTGATCGCGTCAGAAATTGCGGTCCAGCCCATCCTGCACCTGTTCAGCCGCACGCAAAACTGCGCGCGCCTTGTTTTCAGTTTCCTGCCATTCCATTTCCGGAATCGAGTCGGCGACGATGCCGGCAGCAGCCTGCACGTACAGCATGCCGTCCTTGATGACGCCGGTACGGATCGCGATTGCGACATCCATTTCGCCGCCGAACGACAGGTAGCCGCAGGCGCCGCCATAGATCCCGCGCTTGGAAATTTCCAGCTCGTCGATGACTTCCATGGCCCGTACTTTCGGCGCGCCGGTCAGGGTGCCGGCCGGGAAGGTGGCGCGCAGCACGTCCAGATTCGACAGGCCGTTTTTCAGTTTGCCTTCGACGTTGGAGACGATGTGCTGGACATGCGAATATTTTTCGATCACCAGACGGTCGGTGACTTTCACCGAGCCGGTTTCCGAGATACGCCCCAGATCATTGCGCGCCAGATCGATCAGCATCACGTGTTCGGCGATTTCTTTCGGATCGGCCAGCAGTTCGGTGGCCAGTTCGGCGTCGCGTTCCGGGGTGGCACCGCGTGGGCGGGTACCGGCGATTGGACGCAGCGTGACTTTTTTCTCGCCGTCCGGCAGGGTCTCGTTACGCACCAGAATTTCCGGCGACGCGCCAACGATCTGCATATCGCCGAAATTGTAGAAGTACATATACGGCGACGGGTTCAGCGAACGCAGCGCGCGGTACAAGGTCAGCGGCGAATCGACGTAAGGCTTGCGGATGCGCTGGCCGATCTGCACCTGCATCAGGTCACCGGCCATCACGTATTCGTGGGCGCGGGCCACCGCTTTCAGATAGTCTTCCTTGGCGAATTCGCGCACCGCTTCGGTACGTACCGAGGCGCTGGTGACCGGCGCATCGATACCACGGCGCAGCATGACGCGCAGGTCTTTCAGACGCTGGCGCGCTTTGGAATACGATTCCGGCTGGGTGGTGTCGGCGTAGACGATCAGATACAGCTTGCCGGACAGGTTGTCGATCACGGCCAGTTCTTCGGTCACCATCAGCTGGATGTCGGGCAGGCCCAGATCATCCTTCGGCTGGGTGTTGGCCAGCGTCTTTTCGATGTGGCGTACCGTGTCGTAGCCGAAGTAACCGGCCAGACCGCCGCAGAAGCGTGGCATGCCGGGGCGCAGGGCGACCTTGAAGCGTTTCTGGTAGCTCTCGATGAAGTCGAGCGGATTGCCTTCGTGGGTTTCGATGACGGCACCGTTCTTGACGATTTCGGTGCGGTTGCCGAAGGTGCGCAGCACCGTCGTTGCAGGCAGACCGATGAAGGAGAAGCGGCCGAAACGCTCGCCACCGACCACCGACTCCAGCAGGAAGGTGTTCTTGCCGGCGTTCTGGGTTTGCGCCAGTTTCAGGTACAGGGTCAGCGGGGTTTCGAGATCGGCAAAGGCTTCAGCGATCAGC
Organism: Burkholderiaceae bacterium; assembly: GCA_019752915.1. GTDB lineage: Bacteria > Pseudomonadota > Gammaproteobacteria > Burkholderiales > Burkholderiaceae_D > Rugamonas. The sequence goes on along the minus strand of JAIELO010000436.1, from coordinate 5,272 downwards.
GGGATACGGTTGTAGCCGTCGGTGGCCAACGATTTGAATTCGAGTTCGGTCATGTCTATTCTCCATGCCGCCGGGTAGCGCTAGGCTAGTGATGGGCGGTGGTGTTTCAAAAAACCTGTCGGGCACGGTAGTGCGGGCGACAGCAATCAATTCGGCTCAGTTTTGCCAGGATTGCCAGCGTCGCCAAAGCCAGGCCTCAATCGCGCCGGTTTGGTTGACTTGGTGTTTTTTGAACAGAGACATTACGGTCAGCGTTGGTTCAGCTAAAGGTTAAGAAGCTAAAGTTCCAGCAGATAATGGTGCAGTCTGCGATCGAATCAGAGTGGCTGCGGTTAGCAGCGTGGTTACTATACCATCGGAATCGATGCTGTGTATAGCCTCTCCGTGATTGTAGCCGTATGGCACTGTTAACACCGGGCAACCAGCTGCCCGCGCCGCTTGCGCGTCGTTGGATGAATCACCGATCGCCACCACCTGTGCCGGTGCCAGCGCGAAGTCGGCGCACACGGTCAGCAGCGGTAAGGGATCGGGTTTTTTGCGGGCCAGCGAGTCGCCGCCGTAGACCACCTCGAAAAAGCCGTCCAGACCTTTCAGTTTGAGCAGCGGGGTGGTGAAGGCGATCGGTTTATTGGTCACGCAGGCCAGTCGCAGGCCCTGTTGTCGGAGCGCCGTCAGGCCTTCCAGTACTTCGGGGTAGAGACTGCTGAACTGGCCGTTGATGCGCAGATAGTGGCGCTGGTAGGCTTCCATGGCGCTCGCAAATTGGGCTTCGACGGCGGCAGCATCCAGATCCAGTGCCAGCACGGCGCGGATCAGGTTTTCCGAGCCCTTGCCGACCATCAGCGCAATCTGTTGCTGGCTGATGGGGGCGAGGTCCAGTTCCGCACGCATGCTATTGATTGCGACGTGGAAGTCGGGAATCGTGTCCAGCATGGTGCCGTCGAGGTCGATGATTGCGGCGCGTACGCCTGCCAGCACACCCATCTTAGACTTTCGCCAGATTGGCGCGCATGGCGTCGATCACGGCTTTATAGTCCGGCTGGCCGAAGATGGCGGAACCGGCCACGAAGGTGTCGGCACCGGCCGCAGCGGCGGCAGCGATGTTGTCGATTTTGATACCGCCATCGACTTCCAGCATGATGTCGCGGCCCGACTCATCGATCTTGCGACGTGCCAGCGCGATTTTCTTCAGTGCTTCGGGAATGAAGGACTGACCGCCGAAGCCCGGATTGACGGACATAATCAGAATCATGTCGATCTTGTCCATCACGTGGTCGAGGTAGTGCAGCGGGGTGCCCGGATTAAAGACCAGACCGGCTTTGCAGCCGTTGTCACGGATCAGTTGCAGGCTGCGGTCGATGTGTTCCGACGCTTCCGGGTGGAAGGTGATGATGTTGGCACCGGCTTTGGCAAAGTCGGGAATCAGGCGATCCACCGGCTTGACCATCAGGTGCACATCGATCGGCACGTCGACGTGCGGGCGGATGGCCTGGCACACCAGCGGGCCGATGGTCAGGTTCGGCACGTAATGGTTGTCCATCACGTCGAAGTGGATGATGTCGGCGCCGGCGCTGACGACGTTGCGGACTTCTTCACCCAGACGGGCGAAGTCGGCGGACAGAATGCTGGGAGCGATGCGGAAATTGGACATGGGATGGGCCTGCATTAAAAAAGATGCGCTATTTTACGCTGCACAGCGCCTGTGCGCCCGTTTTCAGGTGCGTCGTCCTTGCATACGGGGCCGATTTGGGGTGCAATGGCAGCCTGACGATATACAATCGCTAACCTTGCAGAGAGCGCTTGCGCCCTGGCCCCGTTTTAAGGATTTTTGAATGGCCACTTACGAAATGACTGTGTCGGTCAGAACGCAGTACCTGCCGGAGCAGTCCGATCCGGAACGCACCAACTTCGTGTTCACTTATTCGATCACGATCAAGAATACCGGCACCGTGGCCGCGCAGGTAATTTCGCGCCACTGGGTGATCACCGACGCTAACAATCACACGGAAGAAGTGCGCGGACTGGGCGTGGTCGGGCATCAGCCCCTGCTGCAGCCGGGCGAACACTTCGAATACACCAGCGGTACGGCGCTGCAAACCCAGCAGGGTTCCATGTACGGCGAATACTTCTGTGTGGCCGAAGATGGTCACCGCTTCGAAGCGCCGATTCCGGAATTCGTGCTGTCGCTGCCGCGCACCTTGCACTGATCGGGCTTGCCAGTCCGGCTAGTCCTGCGCGTTTTGCTTGTTTTCCGGCTGGTCCTGTAGGACTGGCGGTTGAGGTTCGGCAGCCTTGCGATCTTTCGGTTTGCCCTGATACATGGTCCACCAGACGATGAACACCAGCAGGAAAAACGCCACACACGCTTCTATCATCAATATCCACATAACAGTCCTTATGTTCTTAACACGCCGTAGTCTACCCGTTCCGCTCACGCTCGTCGCGCTGGCATTGGCCGCCTGTACCACCACGCCGCTGCCGCCCGATACCAGTCGCGCCCCGACCCCGGCGCCGGTAGTGCCGGTGCCGCCCCCCGTGCCGGTTCCGACGCCTGCGCCGGTCCCCGCCAAGCCTGCGGTGCTGCAAATGGTGCCGGCGCCGTTCAGCGCCTTGCCGGGCTGGCAGAAAGACGATTTACGCGCGGCCTGGCCCGCGTTCATGTCGTCCTGCTCGGTGCTGGTGCGTCAGGTGAACTGGAAAGAACCCTGCAATATCGCGCGCAGCGTGAATAGCGGCGATGAGGCGGCGATCCGCACCTTCTTCGAAGCGTTCATGGAGCCGAATCAGGTGATCGCTCCCGATGGCGCCAACGACGGGCTGGTCACGGGCTATTACGAGCCGCTGCTACGTGGCGCCCGCAAGAAGGGCGGTCCTTACCAGACGCCGTTGTTCAAAGTGCCGGACGATATGATCACCGTCGATCTGGCCAGCGTCTATCCGGAGCTGAAGGGTATGCGCTTGCGTGGCAAGCTGGTTGGCAAGAAGCTGGTGCCCTATGCCACCCGCGCCGAGATCGAAAAAGCCGAGGCGGCGGGCAAGGAACTGCTGTGGGTGGATGATCCGGTGGAATCGTTCTTCCTGCAAGTGCAGGGTTCGGGCCGCGTACAACTGACCGATAGCAAGGAAACCGTGCGGGTGGCGTATGCCGACCAGAACGGTCATCCGTATAAATCGATCGGCAAATATCTGGTGGAAAAAGGCGAGCTGACGCTGGAGCAGGCTTCGGCGCAGGGCATCAAGGCATGGATCGCCGGTCATCCGACGCGTATGCAGGAACTGTTTAACGTGAACCCTAGTTATGTGTTCTTCAAGGAAGAGCGTCTGCCGGATCCTAAGATCGGTCCGAAAGGCGCGCTGGGTGTGCCGTTGACACCATCGCGTTCGATCGCCATCGATGCCTCACAACTGCCGCTGGGTGTGCCGGTGTTTCTTGCCACGACCATGCCGAATAGCGATATTCCCCTGCAGCGTCTGGTGATGGCGCAGGATACCGGTGGCGCGATCCGCGGCGCGATCCGGGTCGATTACTTCTTCGGCTTCGGTACCGAGGCGGCGGAAAACGCCGGTCGCATGAAGCAGCGCGGTAATGTCTGGGTGCTGCTGCCGAAGAGTGTGCCGTCGCTCGCGCCGTAATCGGGCACGCCCAGACTGAGCTGCAAAGCTCAGGAAGGCTGCGCCGGTACCAGGTGTTCCGGTATATGGCGCAGCGCTGGTGACAGGACCATTACCAGCGTGAGGACAATGCCGCCCGCGCCGACGCAGGCCAGGCCGGTACGGATGCTGAAATGCTCGCCCAGATAGCCGGCCAGCAGCGCGCCAGCAGGTGCACTGGCTACCGTCAGGAAACGCATGGTCGACACCATGCGCCCCAGATAGGCGTCCGGCGTGACCTTCTGGCGCAACGTCATGTACGGCATGAAGAACAGCATCACGCCGCAATCAAGTACCAGCGACACGAGCGCACTGGCAATCGCACTGCCCAGCGGACTACCGAAGAGATTGGCGGGAATTGCCGGCATGGCGGTAAAGGCGCAGGCGGTGAGGCCTATGCCCACCAGCATCGCGCCGCTGGGACCGTAGCGGGCATTGAGTGGTCGCAGCAGCAAGGAGCTGAGCATCACGCCGACGCCGCCCACCATTTGCGCCATGCCCATCATGCCGGGCGTCATTCCCAGTTCGCGGGTGCCAAACAGTACCGTGAGGGCGCTAAAGCCATAGAACAGCATGTGCCAGACTCCGGCGCTCCAGGCTAGCGTGCGCAGCAAGGGTGTGCGCCAGATAAATAGCAGCCCATCATGGATGTCGCGCAACATGTGCTTCTGTGACGGCTCCGGTTGCGGGTCGTTGGCTTTCAGATTGCGCAGCATCAGGATGGAACCGATAAAGCCTAGCGCATTGACGATGACGGCAAACGGCGCGGTCAGCCATTGAATCAGCACCCCGGCAATCCCCGGTGCGACGATGCGCGCGACAGAATCGACGGCAGCGAATTTGGATTGTGCTTCGATCAGGCGCTCCCGCCCGATCAGGTTGGTCAGGAAAATCTGTTCGGCGCCACCGCCTACCAGCGAACAGCAGCCATTCGTCAGCGCCACGACATACATCCATTCGATTGACAACCATCCCAGCCAGAAGGCCAGCGGAATACTGCCCAGTGCCACTGCCTGCACTACCTTGCTGCCTAACAGAACGGGTAATTTGCGATGCCGATCAAGAAACACGCCGGTCGGCAGTGCCAGCAGTGCAAACGGGATCGCCGAGGCGGCGCCCAGCATACCCATCTGCGCAGGCGTGGCATGCAGCAGGATGACCGAACACAGGGGCAGTGCCAGCGCACTGATATAACTACCGAAGTCATTCAGAATGGCGCTGAGCCAGTAACGCATGAAGTTGCCGTTGCGGAGCAGGGCATCGCGTTCCAGATATTGCTGCAGAGAGCGGCGGAGGGAAGTCAGAATGGCGGACTCGCGGGCGCAAGGGTGATGGAGCAATCATACCAGCGCATAAGATAGGCGCTACAATCGCAGAGTAAATATCCCACCATGAAGGAGACAGCCATGCAATATGAAGATCTGATCGTCGAAGTGCACGAGAAAGTGGCACTGATTCGCTTGAACCGTCCGAAGGCCCTGAATGCACTGAACGACCGCATGATGAACGAGCTGGGCGACGCCCTGCAAAAGTTCGATGCGGATCCGGCGATCGGTTGCATCGTGCTGAATCCGTTGCGCCAGGTCATCGCCAGCAACGCACCGGCGAATCATTTCATCGA
>JAIELO010000207.1 GCA_019752915.1 Burkholderiaceae bacterium | reverse complement strand
GGCGATGCCGCCCATGTGGTGCACCCGATGGCCGGCCACGGCATGAACCTCGGCTTTGCCGACGTGGCGCAACTGGTCAAGACGATCAGCGAACGCGAGGCGCACCGCGGCATCGGCGACGAGCGCGTGCTGGCCCGGTTTGCCCGCGCCCGCAAGGAGGATGTGTTGCTAATGCAACTGGCCACCGATGGTCTGGCGCGTCTGTTTGGCACCAATCTCGAGCCGTTGCGCGTGGCGCGCAATTTCGGATTAAACTTGCTGGATAAATTGCCTGCTGTTAAGCGCCGCCTGATCTCCCACGCGATGGGGAAATAAGGGCGGGCCGCAGGTCTGTCTGTTGTTACCGGAGAAGTTATGAAAATAAGTAAGTCGGTTTTACTGATGTGGTCGGCGCTGATGGCCGGTTGTGTGGGCGCGGAAACGCCTTCGACCGAAGCCGTGCGCAAGCTGGTCGAGCCCCGTCTGGGTAATAATGTGAAAGTCGACGCGATCAAGGAAACCCCTTACGCCGGGCTGTATGAAATCCGCGTTGGCAACGATATTCTGTACACCGACAAAACCGGTACCTATCTGTTTTCGGGCCATGTGTTCAATCTGGCCACCAGCACCGACCTGACCAAGGAGCGGCTGGAAGAAATCAATCGCATCAAATTCTCCGATCTGCCGCTCGATAAAGCCATCAAGACCGTCAAGGGCGATGGCAAGCGGGTGATCGCGGTGTTCGAAGATCCGAACTGTGGTTACTGCAAGCGCTTCCGCCAGACCACGCTCAAAGAGACGGACAACGTCACCATCTACACCTTCATGTACAACATTCTGGCCGAAGATTCCTTCACCAAGTCGAAGAACATCTGGTGCTCGCTGGACCGCAGTCAGGCATGGGATGACTGGATGATCCGTAACAAGCCGGCGGCAACGGCTTCGGCATCGTGCGTCTCGCCGAACGACGAGGTGCTGGAACTGGGCCGCAAGCTCGGTGTCAACGGTACCCCGGCGATCTTCTTTGCCGATGGCAGCCGCGTGCCGGGCGCCATTGACAGCAAAATGCTGGAAGAGAAACTCGCCAAGATTAAGCAATAAGCTTGCTTCAAACTTCGTTCATCTGCAGTGTCGACAGGAGACTAGTGTGATTACATTGAACATCAATGGTAAAGATATGCAGGTGGACGCTGATCCATCCACGCCGATTTTGTGGGCCCTGCGCGATAACCTGAACCTGACCGGTACCAAGTTCGGTTGCGGTGCGGCGCTGTGCGGTGCCTGCACCGTGCATCTGGGCGGCCAGCCGGTGCGCTCCTGTGTGACGCCGATTTCGGCGGCGGTTGGTCAGAAGATCACCACCATCGAAGCGATGGAAAACGATAAGGTCGGCAAAGCCGTGCAGGCGGCATGGGTCAAGCTCGATGTGCCGCAATGCGGCTACTGCCAGAGTGGCCAGATCATGAGTGCTACAGCGCTGCTGCGCACTAATAAGGCGCCTTCCGACGCCGACATCGATAACGCCATGAGTGGCAACATCTGCCGCTGCGGCACCTACCAGCGTATCCGCGCGGCGATTAAAGACGCCGCTAAATCCATCGCATAAAGGAGTCCGTCATGCGTATCGAATGGCTGCAACAGGAATCGATGGTGCCGGCCGCTGGCGGTGTTTCGCGGCGTGGTTTCATGAAGGCCGGTGCACTGGCCGGTGGTGGACTGGTGCTGGGCTTCTTCCTGCCCACCGGCGGTCGCTTCGCGCGCGCGCAGCAGGCTGCCAAGGTCTACGAGCCGAATGCGTTTCTGCACATCGCGCCGGACAACCGCATTACGGTGCAGGTGAACCGGCTGGAGTTCGGTCAGGGCGTGCAGACTTCTCTGCCGATGCTGATCGCCGAGGAGCTCGACGCCGACTGGTCGAAAGTGAATGGCGCGCTGGCGCCAGCGGGTGACCAGTACAAGGATCCTGCATTCGGTATCCAGATTACCGGTGGTTCGGGCAGTATCGCTCACTCCTATCTGCAGTACCGTGAAATTGGCGCCAAGGCGCGCGCCATGCTGATGGCCGCCGCTGCTGCGCAGTGGAAGGTACCGGTCGAGCAGGTGCGCACTGCGCGCAGCATGCTGCTGGGGCCTGCGGGACAGAAGGCCAGCTATGGCAGCATGGCCGATGCCGCCATGCATCAGCCGGTGCCGGCCAGCGTCAAGCTGAAGGACCCGAAAGATTTCAACTTTATCGGTAAGCCGATGAAGCGTCTCGATGCTACCGACAAGTCGAATGGCAAACTGCAGTTCGGCATGGACTTCAAGGCGCCGCACAGCAAAGTGGCGGTGGTGGCACGTCCGCCGGTATTCGGCGCACGGGTGGCGAAATTCGATGCCAGCAAAGCCAAAGCCATCAAGGGCGTGATCGAAGTGCTGCAAGTGAGTACGGATCGCGGCGGTAGCGGCGTGGTGGTGATCGCGGACGGCTACTGGCCGGCCAAGATGGGACGCGATGCTTTGAATATCGAGTGGGATACCAGCGCTGTCGAAAAAGTCAGTAGTACCGCGCAACTGGCTGCTTACAAGGCGCTGGCGCAGCAGCCGGGCAAACCGGCCCGCAAGGCCGATACTTCGAAGCTGGCCGGTGCCGCGAAAAAAATCTCGGCGGTGTATGAATTCCCGTATCTGGCGCACACGCCGATGGAGCCGCTGAACTGCGTGATCGATCTGCGTGCCGATGGCTGCACGGTGTGGGCCGGTTCGCAGTTCCAGACCATCGATCAGGGCGCGATTGCGGCGACTGCCGGTCTGAAACCGGAACAGGTAGTGCTCAACACCATGATGGCGGGCGGTGGTTTCGGGCGTCGCGCTGTACCGAGTTCCGATTATCTGGTCGAAGCGGTGCACATTGCCAAGGTCTGGCGCGCCGCCGGTAAGACCGATCCCGTTAAAGTGATCTGGAGTCGCGAGGACGACATCAAGGGCGGCTACTATCGTCCGTCGCATGTGCACCGTGCTGATATCGGCATGGATGACAAGGGCAATATCGTGGCGTGGGAGCATGTCATCGTGGGCCAGTCCATCCTCAGCGGCACGCCGTTCGAAGGCATGATGGTCAAGGATGGTATCGACACAACCATGGTCGAAGGCATGGGCGAACCCTATGAAGTACCGCTCAATCTGAGCGCGCACACGGTCAAGGCGAATGTCCCGGTGCTGTGGTGGCGCTCGGTCGGATCGACCCATACGGCGTTTGTGATGGAAACCCTGATCGATGAAGCGGCGCATGCGGCCGGCATGGATCCGGTGGCCTACCGCAAAAAACTGATCGGCGAGAAGGGCAAGCGTCATCTGGCAGCGCTCGATCTGGCGGTGGCCAAATCGGGCTACGGTAAAAAGGTTTTGCCGAAGGGGCAGGCCTGGGGTGTGGCGGTGCATGAATCGTTCAATACGGCGATTGCCTATGTGGTGGTGGCCTCGGTGAAAAACGGTGTACCGAAACTGCACAAGGTGACAGCCGGCGTGCACTGCAACCAGCCGGTCAATCCGCTGACCATCGAAGCGCAGATTCAGGGCGCTGCCCTGATGGGGCTGGGCATGACCTTGCCGGGTGCGGCCATTACGCTGAAAGATGGCGTAGTCGAACAGCAGAACTTTAGTGACTACACGCTGGCGCGCATGACCGATATGCCGGTGATCGATGTGCATATCGTGCCTTCGCACGATGCACCAACCGGGATGGGTGAACCGGGTCTGCCGCCGCTGGCACCGGCCTTTGCCAATGCCTTGTTCAAGCTGACCGGGAAGCGTCTGCGCAAGTTGCCGTTTGATCTGACCAGCGCCTGACAGCGTGAACATGGTCGGCATACTGCTGGCCGCCGGACGCGGTAAACGGTTTGACCCGTCCGGTGTTCAGAACAAACTTCTACAACGGCTGCCGCAAGGTGAAGCCGTGGTGGCCGCCAGTGCGCGCCATTTGCTGGCCGTGCTGCCGCGCGTGCTGGCAGTGGTGCGCAGCGCCGATGACGAGGTGGCGACACTATTGCGCCAGCTCGGTTGCGAAGTACTGGTCTGCGACACTGCCGATCAGGGCATGGCCGCTTCGCTGACGCTGGCGCTACAGGCCAGCCGTGATGCTGGCGGCTGGCTGATTGCCCTCGGGGATATGCCCTTTGTGCAGCCCGAGACCATGCGCGCGCTGGTGGCTACGGTCGGTCGCGGCGCCCGTATTGCTGCACCCAGCTACCTGGGGCGGCGCGGCAATCCTGTCGCTTTCAGTGCCTATCATTTACCATTGCTACTGGCGCTGCAGGGCGATCAGGGTGCGCGCGCCATTTTAAAAGACCATGCAGTGAGTGAACTGGTGGTGGACGATGCTGGCGTGATCCGCGACATCGACACCCCCGCGGATTTGTAATCAAGGATAGCAATGAAAAAATCGAACAAGAATAAACCGGCGATCGCCTACAGCATAACCGGCCACGATCTGGCCGCGCACCTGTTCCGCGTCACGCTGACGGTGGCCGCACCGGCCGAAGGCGGGCAGATTTTTGCGCTGCCGGCGTGGATCCCGGGCAGCTATATGATTCGCGAATTCTCGCGCAATATCGTGCGCATCCATGCCGAGTCGAATGGCCAGCCGGTGGCGCTGACCAAGCTCGATAAGCATAGCTGGCAGGCCGCGCCGCTGAAAGATCGCGCGGCAAGTCTGAGCGTGCATTACGAAGTGTATGCCTGGGACATGTCGGTGCGGGCGGCGCATCTGGACCAGAACCATGCGTTCTACAATGGCACCAGCGTGTTCCTGCGCGTGCTGGGGCAGGAGCACCTGCCCCACGTGGTAGATATCCAGCGCCCGGCCGATGCAGCCGCGCGCAACTGGCGAGTGGCAACGTCGCTGCCGGAACTGAAGGCCAAACGCTATGGCTACGGTAGCTATATCGCTGGCGATTACGACGAATTGATCGATCATCCGGTGGAGCAGGGCGAGTTTGCGCTGGCGACCTTCAAGGCCCACGGTATTGCGCACGATATTGTCATCACCGGACGGGTGCCGAACCTGGATATGGCGCGCCTGAGCGCCGACCTGAAAAAAATCTGCGAAACCCAGATCGCCTTCTTCGAACCGAAAACCCGTCGTGCGCCGATGGACCGCTACGTGTTCATGACCATGGCGGTGGGCGATGGTTATGGCGGTCTGGAACACCGTGCGTCGACGGCGCTGATCTGTGCGCGTGCCGATCTGCCGAGCACCACTGCCGTCAGCAAAGACATCAGTGACGGTTATCTGCAGTATCTGGGCTTGTGCAGCCACGAGTATTTTCACACCTGGAATGTGAAGCGTATTAAACCTGCCGTGTTTGCGCCCTACGATCTGCAGGTGGAGAATTACTCGCCGCTGCTGTGGCTCTTCGAAGGCTTCACCAGCTATTACGACGACCTGATGCTGGTGCGCGCCGGTCTAATTAACGAAACGAGCTACTTCAAACTGCTGGCCAAGACGGTGGGCAGTGTGTTGCGTGGCAGTGGCCGCACCAAGCAGAGTGTCGCCGATTCCAGTTTCGACGCCTGGGGTAAATACTACCGGCAGGACGAGAATGCACCGAATGCCATCGTCAGCTACTACACCAAGGGTTCGCTGGTAGCGCTGGCGCTGGATCTCAGCATCCGTGCCAAGACCGGCGGCAAGAAGTCGCTCGATGATGTGATGCGCATCCTGTGGCAGCGTTACGGTGCCGACTTCTATCACGGTGGCGGGCGCGGTGTCACGCCGGCCGAGGTGGAAGCGCTGTTCGATGAAGTCAGCGGTGGCCGCTTCAAACCCTTCTTCGATAAATATGTGCGCGGTACCGATGACCTGCCGCTGGCCAAGTTGCTGGCGCCATTCGGCGTCAAATATGCGGACGAGCGCAAATCGGGCAAGCCATCGCTGGACATCAATCCTGGCAAAGATGGCAATGACTGCAAGCTGAATAGCGTGCATGAGCAGGGCGCTGCGCACCGTGCCGGTCTATCGGCGGGCGATATTCTGGTGGCGATTGATGGACTGCGTGTTACCGCCAGCAATCTCGAAGCGCTGCTGTCGCGCTATGCGGTCGGTTCGGAAATCAGCGTGCACGCCTTCCGTCGTGATGAGCTGATGAGCTTCAGCGCGACCCTGCAAGGTGACCGGGTACCTGCCGTGACCCTGACGCTGGATGCCGCCGGCAAAAAATCCGGCACGCCGCAACGTCCTAGTCAGGCGGTTTAAGCGCCGATGCTGCTCGATCCAACCACTATCATTCTGATGTCTGCGCTGATGGCGATTGCCATGAGCGTGGTGCTATTTTCCGCCTACCGCAGCTATCCGCCAGAAATCAAGGGACTTAATTACTGGGCCAGCAGCCTGCTGCTGCTGGTGCTGGGCGCGGTGCTGTTCGGCCTGCGCAAGGCGGGTGTGCCGGAACTGCTGGTGCTGATGGCCGCGAATTCGGCGCTGGTGTGCGGCATCGGCCTGACGCTGATCGGCACCCAGAAATTCTATGGCCGCAAGCCATCCTGGTGGCTGTTAGGCCTGCTCTGGTTTCTGAGCATGGCGGGGGGGGGGTACTGGCTGATCTGGGAGCCGAGTTTTGCTGCCCGGGTGGCGGTGTTTTCCTATCTGGTGTCGGTGATCTACTTCTACCAGACGATTATCGTGTGGCGCTACGGCGAGCGGCATTTTTCCACGCGTTTTCTGATTGTGTTGCTGGGCGTGCAGACGGTAGTCGTGTTCACCCGTGGCACGCTGGCGATGTTGTTCGGTAGCGAGATGGTG
>JAIELO010000418.1 GCA_019752915.1 Burkholderiaceae bacterium | reverse complement strand
GCATGATGTTCGGCAATCCGTGCGAAGAGTACCAGGTCAACGACGTGCTGGTGCGCGCGCTGGACCGGATCCTGATCCTGCACGCCGACCACGAACAGAATGCCTCGACCTCGACCGTGCGTCTGGCCGGTTCGTCGGGCGCCAACCCGTTCGCCTGTATCGCTGCCGGTATCGCCTGCCTGTGGGGCCCTGCTCACGGCGGCGCCAACGAAGCGGCCCTGACCATGCTGAAAGAAATCGGCACCGTCGAGAACATTCCTGCCTTCATCGCTCAGGTGAAAGACAAGAACTCCGGCGTGAAACTGATGGGCTTCGGTCACCGCGTCTACAAAAACTTCGACCCACGCGCCAAACTGATGCGTGAAACCTGCTACGAAGTGCTGGAAGAGCTGGGCCTGCAAGACGACCCACTGTTCAAGCTGGCGATGGAACTGGAAAAGATTGCACTGAACGACGAATACTTCGTGTCGCGCAAACTGTACCCGAACGTCGACTTCTACTCGGGCATCGTGCAATCGGCACTGGGCATTCCAGTGTCGCTGTTCACCGGTATCTTCGCGATGGCCCGTACCATCGGCTGGATCGCCCAGTGGAACGAAATGATTGCCGATCCAGAACAGAAAATCGGCCGTCCACGTCAACTGTTCGTTGGCGCGACCACGCGCGAAGTCAAGCCTCTGGATCAGCGTTAATCGGCTGCTTCATGCAATACAAAAGCGGGCTGCGGCCCGCTTTTTTTTCGTCCGCCACCTTGTCAGAAAAGCCAGAAAAATAATTTCTTACTGTGGATATTGCCTATAGAAAACAAATCGTGGAATGTGCTAAAGTGATCCATATCAAGAAAATAAGTAAAAAACTGCCGGGCTAATGTTATTAGTTGCCGGCTACACATCCTTGCATCGTCGATCACGGGGCCACTATGAACACCACAATAACAAATTTTAAAAGCTGGAATGTCGGTACCAAGATTACCGTGTTCACCTTCGGCTTACTGAGCGCCATGCTGGCGATTATTCTCAGCCTGATTAATCTGAGTACCGCGCGGATACTGGAAGAGCGCGCCCAGGATAACGTGAGCGATACGCTCACCGGCATCAGCAACACGGTGGAAGTATTCCACAGCGCGATGACGGACGAGGCTTCACGCTTTGCCCGCATTTTCGCCAGCCACTTCGCACAGGGGCAGTTCACGCTCGATACCGCGACCTCCGTCGACATTGCGGGCAAGCCTACCCCGACCTTGCAGTTTGCCGGTAAGACCCTGAATCTGGATTTCAGCCTGCCCGATAAATTCACGGCCGACACCGGCGTGGTGGCGACCGTGTTTGCTGCACAGGGGGAAGACTTTGTGCGCGTGACCACGTCCCTGAAAAAAGAAAATGGCGAGCGCGCTGTCGGTACCCAGCTCGATCGCGCTCACCCGAGTTTTCCGCTGTTACGTGCCGGGAATAGTTATAGCGGTCTGGCTACGCTGTTCGGCAAGCAGTACATCACCCAGTATGACCCGATCAAGGATGGCAGCGGCAAAGTGATTGGTGTGCTGTTCATCGGCCTCGATATTGGCCAGAACCTGAACATGCTGAAAGCCAAGATCAAGGAAATCAAACTGGGCGACACCGGTTATGTCTATGTTATCAATGCAGCGCCCGGAAAGAAGCAGGGTGAGGAACTGATCCATCCTTCCATGGAGGGCAAGAACGTGCTTGAGCTGCAAAGTCATGATGGGCGCTTCATCGTGAAACAGATGCTGGAAAGTAAGGAAGGTTCGATGACCTATCCGTGGGCCGATAGAGAGGGTGAGACGGCGCGCGAAAAGATGATCAGTTTCCATACCTTTGCGCCGTGGAACTGGCTGATCGCTGGTGGTACCTACACGGAAGAAATTACCCGCGAGGCGAAGCAGCTGCGTAACCGTTACGCCCTGATCGGTGCGGTAGCGCTGCTGGTGTTTGCCGCCATGCTGTTGCTGCTGGTGCGCGCGTTCGTCACGCGGCCGCTGGCGCAAGCCGAGCATGCGGCAGAACAGATCGCCCGCGGTGATCTGAATGTGCATCTGGTGGTGGAAAATCAGGATGAAATCGGCCGGGTGCTGACGGCGTTGAACGGCATTAGCCAGAATCTGTCCGCCGTGGTGGGGCAGGTGCGTCTGGGTGCCGAGCAAGTGACGTCGGCTTCGGCGGAAATTGCCGCCGGCAATCTCGATCTGTCGCAACGTACCGAATCGCAAGCCTCAAGGCTGGAGAAAACCGCCTTGTCGATGGAACACCTGAGTAATGCAGTGAACCGGAACGCCGATAATGCCGGCGAGGCAAACCAGATGGCGGCAGCGGCGTCGCAGATTGCCGTCAAAGGTGGTGAGGTGGTGGCGCAGGTGGTCGACACCATGGGGTCGATCACGGCCTCGTCGCGCAAGATTGCCGACATCATCAGTGTGATCGATGGCATCGCCTTCCAGACCAATATTCTGGCGCTGAATGCAGCGGTGGAAGCGGCCCGCGCCGGCGAGCAGGGACGTGGCTTTGCCGTGGTGGCCAGTGAGGTGCGCAATCTGGCGCAGCGCTCGGCCGGGGCGGCCAAGGAAATCAAGGAGCTGATCGAAGACTCGGTCGGTAAAGTCGAAATCGGCAGCAAACAGGTCACGGCAGCGGGCGCGACCATGGAAGAAGTGGTGCAAAGCGTGCGTCGCGTGACCGATATCATGGCCGCGATCAGTAGTGCCAGTGATGAACAGCGCAGCGGGATTAACGAAGTCCATCAGGCCATTGCTGAAATGGATCAGGTAACCCAGCAGAACGCGGCGCTGGTGGAAGAGGCGGCGGCCGCCGCCCATGCGCTGCAAGACCAGTCGCATGCACTGGAAGATGTGGTGCGTATCTTCAAGATTGACGGGCAGAGCCAGTCTGGCCGCGCGGGACAGCGCTACCTCGCCCTTAAATAATGCGTGGCTGAGCGCTTATTGGTCCTGATCGAGCAGCGCCTGAATTTCGGCGCGCTCTTTTTTACTGACATGGCCGCCGCGCAGGGCTGCCAGCACCAGTGCCTTGCCTGAGCCGGCGAAGGCTTTCTGGATCAGGTCCTTCAGCAGGTTGGTCTGAACCGAGTCCTGCTCCTGTACCGGCGAGTAGATGTGAGCGCGCTGGCTTTCATCACGCTTCAGCAGCCCCTTGTTGTGCATCACTTGCAGCACGCGCAGCACGGTGGCGTAGTTCATCTCTGGGCGCGTCTCCAGCGCCGCTTCGTGCACTTGGCGCGCCGTGGCGGGGCCAAGCGCGAATAGCAGTCGCAGCATCTCCAGTTCGGCAGCGGTCGGTTTGGGCAGGTTGGGAGTGCTCATGGACGTAGAATAAAATATCTAGAATGGATTGTCTAGCTTTTCCGTGATGTCGGCGAAGCGTGGCTGGCCTTGCTGGCAGGCCGCTTGCAGTGTGCGCAAGGCGAGCGGCACGGCATCGCAGCGATCCAGCAATTCTTCCAGTAGATTGCCGAAGGCGCGCACTTCCAGCGTCTGCATGGCGTCGGCCTGCGGGCCGGCGGCGTCGTAGAAGGAGGCTGCGCCAAAGTCGCCCAGCAGTGTCTGGCCATGCTCGTCGTGCAGAATGTTGTGGGCATACAGGTCGCCGTGCAGGATGCCGTGGCGATGCAGTTGTGCGGCAACGGAGGCGATGGCGCGCGCGATGGCCAGCGCGCTGGCTAAGTCGAAACGTTTGTCGGCGGCGTAGCAGTCGCGCGTGCAGCTGTCCAGACTGGGCGGCCCGGCCAGATTGTGGAAGGCGGGATCGATCAGCGCCATCAGCAGGGCATGGCTGGCGTCGGGATGGTTTGCCACGTGGCCGAGTACGGGAATCAGGTTCGGATGGGCACCGGCGCCGAGGCAGGCCGCCATCTCACTGAGCGGCGAACCATCGCTGGTCATGGCGGCGCGGAAAATCTTTACGGCGACTGGCCTGATTGGCGCGGTACTAGCGCTAGTGCCGCTATTACCGATATTACCGCTAGTGCCGCTGTCCTGTCGCCAGTCGGCACGGTAGATAATGCCGGAAGCACCTTCGCCGAGCTTGTCGCGCAGCGTCAGCGCGGACCACGGGATGGCGGCAGAGGGTGTGTGCACCAGAGTGTCTTCCCATGTGGCGCACAGGGGATTGCCGGCGTAAGCGAGCCATGTCAGGCGTGGCAGTGCCAGCAGCCAGTCCGGCAGCGCAGTCAGCTGGTTGCAGGCGATGCGCAGCAGTTCCAGTTTGTGCAAGCGGGCCATGGAGGCGGGCAGCTCACGCAGGCAGTTCCCGGCCAGCATGAGCTTTTGCAGTTGCGGGCGTTCCCCTAGCTCGGCAGGCAACTCTTCAATAGCGTTATCGGTCAGCACCAGCCAGCGCAAGGCGGCGGGCAGGGCAGCAGCGGGCACGTGGCGGATGCGGTTGGCCTTGAAGCCGACCATGGTCAGCGACGCACAAGCCCCCAGCGCTACCGGCAGTTCTTCAAACAGATTGTCCGAGCAGAAGATGATACGCAGCTTGTGCAGCCGGTGCAGATCGTCCGGCAGCGCACGCAGGGCATTGCCGGAGAGGTCGAGAATTTCCAGGCTGTCGGCCAGGGTGTAGATTTCGCGCGGGAATTCGGTCAGGCCGCAGCGCATGGTCAGGCGCGTCACGCCTGCCAGAGCGCCGCTGCGCAACTGTTCAAGGGTATGCATGGAATGAGGCGGTAATAATGCGGCGGTAAACAAGGACGGCGCAGTGTACCACTACCCTTGCGCCGTCACCGCCTGTTCTCAGCGTGTTACCACTTCATTTCGCCCTTGGCGACTTTGGCGCTGGTGTCCAGTGCTGCTTTCAGGCCAGCCTGCGGATACAGTTCCTGCATGCGGGCGATCAGGGCAGTGCTGTTGGCGGCAGCGGCCGCTTCCGCTTCGAAGCGCACCAGATAGTCCCGCGTAAAGCCGATGCTGGCCGGGCTCAGCGCGCTGCCCGTCTTGAAGTGACCCGGCACCACGGTCTGAGGTTGCAGGGCGGCGATGCCGTCCAGCGTGGCCAGCCATTGCTGGCGCGAGGCGACGCTCTGGGTGTCGGCAGTCCACACGTGCAGGTCGTTGAACACTACTACACCGCCAGCCACCGTTTTGATCGATGGAATCCAGACAAAGCTGCGCTCCGGCGTCGGGCCTTGCAGACCGGCGATCTGCAAGGTTTCGCCCTCCAGCACGATGCGGTCACCGGCCAGAATCTGCGGCACGATGATGCTGTGCGGGGCGTTGTCTTTCAGGATAGGACCCCAGAAGGCTACTTTGGCATCCTTCTTTTTCTCGATGGCAGCCACGGTCGACGCGGTAGCAACAATCTGCGCCTGCGGGAAGGCGGCGTGGATCACGTCCAGACCGAAGTAGAAGTCCGGGTCGCCATGGCTGACATACACGGTGGTCAGGCGCTTGCCGCTGGCGCGGATCTGCTCGACCAGTTTCAGCGCTTCGCCACGCGAGAACTGCGCATCGATCAGTACCGCATCCTTGGCGCCGCTGACCAGCACCGAGGCCACCGGGAAGATTGCCGCTTCACCGGGATTGAAGACTTCCACTTTCAGTGCAGCAGCACTGGCGCTGCCCAGCGTGGCGAGCAGGGCGGTAGACAACAGAGTTTGCTTGAACATGATGGTCTTTCGTAATGAGTTGGAATGACGTCATCTTAAATTTCTTTATCCGGTAGAAAAATACGATAATCTAGCCTAATTAATTGCATAAATCGGATGAATCAATGGACCGGATCACGGCGGCGCAAGTGTTTGTCAGTATTGCCGAGCGGGGCAGCATGATCGCTGCGGCCGACGCGCTCGATATGTCACGCGCCATGGTGACGCGTTATCTGGCCGAGATGGAAAACTGGGCGGGTGCCCGCTTACTCCATCGCAGCACTCGCCGCCTGAGTCTGACCGAGGCGGGCGCGCTGACGCTGGCGCGTTGCCGCAGCATGCTTGAGCTGGCCGGTAGCATGGAATTGACGGCGCCGCTCGAGGCAGGGGCTCCGCATGGCCTGCTGCGCCTGAGCTGTTCGCAGTCGCTGGCGCAGGCAGCGCTGGCGCCGGCGGTGACGGCTTTTCTGCAGCGCTATCCGCACACTTCGGTGGATCTGCAGATGAGCAATCGCGCCGTGAATCTGGTCGAGCAGCGCATCGATCTGGCGCTACGCATCACCAATGCACTGGAGCCTAATCTGATTGCGCGCCAACTGGCGTGGTGCGATTCAGTGGTATGTGCTGCGCCGGACTATCTGGCGCGGCATGGCGCGCCGGGGCAGGTGAGCGAACTGGCCAGTCATAACTGCCTGACCTATAGCTATTTTGGCAAGAGTCTGTGGCAATTTGCCGACCGCCACGGCGAAGCCCAGTCGGTACCGGTCAGTGGTAATCTGTCCGCCAACGAAGACTTCGTCCTGTTGAAAGCTGCGCTGGCGGGCGCCGGGATTGCGCTGCAGCCGCGTTACAGTGCCGCGCCGCTGATTGCCACCGGCCAACTGGTGGCGCTGCTGCCGCAATTCACGCCGCAACAGATGGGTATTCACGCCATTTATACCTCGCGCCAGCAGATGTCGGCAGCGCTGCGCGCCATGCTCGATTTTCTGGCGGAATGGTTTTCTAACGATACCGGCTGGCTGGCGCATACCCCGCCCAGCGGCCGTGGCGCGGTCAGCCGGCCATCCGGCGGGCAATAAAGTTCGATAAGCTTAGAAGATTGAAAACATTGCAGACCACTTAGCAGAGTTCAATATTCAGTTCTTCACTTAATGCCACATTAAATTGCAGAGAAGGTG
>JAIELO010000294.1 GCA_019752915.1 Burkholderiaceae bacterium | reverse complement strand
GGAGTCGCCGGTGATCAGCACGCCGACCCCCAGCACGTCCATGAAGACGCCGTGCATGATGATGCGCTGCGCCAGCTTTTTCGACAGGTAGACGCGCAGGAAGTCGATCACTTGCGCGGCCGGCAGCGGGGTCGAGAATAGCGGGATATTTTTTTCGTCGCAGATGGCGAGAATGTCGGGCGGCGTTTCCAGCCCTTGCGCAATGATCAGCGCGGGCGGACCGCCGTTGATCAGTTCGCCAATCACGTGGGCGCGTGTCAGCGATTTCAGGCGCTGGTAGTAATTGATTTCCTGATGGCCGAAGACTTGAATCCGGCCCGGGTGGATGGTGTTCAGGTGGCCGACCTGATCGGCGGCCGAGGCGACGTCGCCGGAAATCAGGCGTTCGCCGCCGGGGAAGCCGGCGAACCAGCCGAGCTGCAAACTTTCGCGATTATCGTCGTACAGTCTTTGTATCGTCAGCGGCGTTTGCAGCATGGGGCGTCTTCGTGATGGGTTGAACTAGTGTCTAGTGTACCCCATAGTCAGACGCCTGCCACGTGGCTTAACCGGCTGCTTGCAGCGTTGGCACCCAGCTGATGATGCGCTGATACACGGAAGCCGGATCAGGATCCGTGCTCAGAGCCGTGCGGAATGCGTCATCGGAGAACATTTCGGCGATCTCCGAGAGGATCTCCAGATGCTGCTGGGTGACGTGATCGGGAATCAGCAGGAAAAACAACAGATTGACCGGTTTGCCGTCAGGCGACTCGAACGGAATCGGCTCGGCCAGTCGTACAAACGCTGCCAGCGGCGATTTCAGACTCTTCATGCCTTTGACGCGGCCGTGCGGCACGGCTACGCCATGCCCCAGACCGGTAGAGCCGAGCCGCTCGCGCGCGAACAGATTGTCCGACACGGTGGAGCGGGCGATGCCGCAGTTGTTTTCGAAGATCAGACCGGCTTGCTCGAATGCCCGCTTCTTGCTGGACACTTCCAGATCGAGCTGCACGTTTTCCAGAGAGAGTATTTTGCTAAGGTTATTCATATTGCGAATAGAATGTTGCGGCGCACAAATGCGGCCTGCGAGCGCATTATAGGCCTTTTTCTGTACGGTACCCGGAAAACGCGAATGCTCAGTCGGGCATGCTGGAAAGCATGCCCATCTGCGTATGATACGCCTGATTGAACACGACTGATCAGAAATCCCATGCGCTAGGGTGTCCTAGCGCACGCGTGCCGAGCGCAGGCTTTACTGACGGGCGCCGCGCAGATTGGCAGGCTTGCTGGCGCTGCTGAAATTGCTGCGCCAAGGGTTGATGTCGAGACCGCCGCGACGCGTATAGCGTGCGTACACGGCCAGTTGCTGGGGATGGCACTGGCGCAGGATGTCGATGAAGATGCGCTCCACGCATTGCTCGTGGAATTCATTGTGCTCGCGGAAGCCGATCAGATAGCGCAACAGGCTTTCCTGATCGATCTGGGGACCCGAGTAATGAATCTGCACGCTGGCCCAGTCCGGCTGGCCGGTGACCAGACAGTTCGATTTCAGCAGGTGCGATACCAGTTTTTCTTCCACCGGTTCTTCGTCCAGCGCCGCTTTCAGTAGCGACGGGTCGGGGCTGTAGTGATCGACGTCGATGTCCAGACGGTCGAGCAGCAGGCCGTCCAGTTCGCCCATCTCGACCATGCCGAATTCTTCCGGCTGGGTCAGCGAGATATGCACGTTGCCGCCCGCTGCGGCCGAGAGATCCTGCTGCAGCAAGGTCTTCAGCGCCACCACGCTATCGAGGCGGGTCTGGTTGAAGGAGTTCAGGTAGAGCTTGAACGATTTCGATTCGATGATGTTGGGTGTGTCGGCCGGCACGGTAATGCGGGCGATCGCCACTTGCGGTTTACCGCGCTGGTTCAGCCACGAGATTTCGTAGGCGTTCCAGATGTCCACCCCGAAGAAGGGCATGGTGCCCGTCAGACCCAGTTCGTCGCGCTTGCCCTGTCGCGCAATCGGGAACAGCAATTCCGGTGCGTAATCGGTGCGGTAGGCAGAGGTTTTTCCCAGCGGGGACAGGTCGGCGGTATTGGTCATGGCGGTTGTGATTGCAGTGAAGGACGGCATGGTAGCGCAAACCATGCCGTCGTGCCCGGCGCTTAGCCGAGGAACAGTTTATACACGGGGTTGGCGCTCTCATCCCAGTAACGGTAGCCGAGCGTGGTAAGGAACTGGGCGAACTGGTCCATTTCCTCGGGCGGTACTTGCAGGCCGATCAGAATCCGGCCCACGTCGCCGCCCTGACTGCGGTAATGGCACAGCGAGATATTCCAGTTCGGCGCCATGGAATTGAGGAAGCGCATCAGCGCGCCGGGACGCTCGGGGAACTCGAAACGGTACAGCAGTTCGTCCTGCGCCAGCGCACTCTTGCCGCCGACCAGATGGCGGATGTGGGCTTTCGCCAGTTCGTCGTGGGTCAGGTCCAGCGTACGGAAATCCTGTTCCTCGAAATTGCGTGCCAGCTTGCCCGACTCGTTGCGGTCGGCAATCTGCACGCCGACGAACACGTGGGCTTCATCCTTGTCGCTGATGCGGTAGTTGAACTCCGTCACATTGCGCGGACCGACCAGTGCGCAGAAGCGCTTGAAGCTACCACGCTGCTCGGGCAGGGTGACGGCGAACACGGCTTCGCGCGATTCGCCCAGTTCGGCCCGTTCTGCGACAAAGCGCAGGCGGTCGAAATTCATGTTGGCGCCGCAGGCGATGGTGATCAGGGTTTCGTTCTGGATCGGATTCTTGGTCAGCGCGGCGCGTTCGATATACGCTTTGGCGCCAGCGATGGCCAGTGCACCGGCCGGTTCCAGAATGCTGCGCGTGTCGGTAAACACATCCTTGATGGCGGCGCAGATGGCGTCGGTATCGACCAGAATGATTTCGTCCACATACTGCTGGGTCAGGCGGAAGGTTTCCTCGCCCACCAGACGGACGGCCGTGCCGTCCGAGAACAGGCCGACGTCAGTCAGGGTGACGCGTTCACCGGCCTTGATGCTGCGTGCCATGGCATCCGAGTCGAGCGTCTGCACGCCGATGATCTTGATGTCGGGACGGATCGCCTTGACGTAGGCGGCTACCCCGGAAATTAAGCCACCGCCGCCGATGGCGACGAAAATCGCATGGATTGGCCCGGAATGCTGGCGCAGGATCTCCATGCCGATGGTGCCTTGTCCGGCGATCACATCGGGATCGTCGAAAGGATGGACGAAGGTCAGCTTCTGTTCCTGTTCCAGCAGCAGCGCCTGATTGTAGGCGTCGGTGTAGGACTCGCCGTGCAGCACTACTTCCACGGACGGACCGCCGCGCGCTTTGACGGCGTCGATCTTGACCTGCGGCGTGGTGGTCGGCATCACGATCAGGGCACGGCAGCCCAGCTTGGCGGCGGACAGGGCCACACCTTGCGCATGGTTGCCGGCCGAGGCGCAAATCACGCCGCGCTTGCGCTGGGCTTCGCTCAGATGGGCCATTTTGTTGTAGGCGCCACGAATCTTGAAGCTGAACACGCTCTGCATGTCCTCGCGCTTGTAATAAATTCGGTTGCCGCAGCGCTGCGACAGGGCAGGTGCGAGTTCCAGCGGGGTTTCAGTGGCGACGTCGTAGACGCGGGCGGTCAGGATTTTCTTCAGGTAGTCGATGGTCATGGTCTGCAAACATAATGATTCCGGGCCAGATGCTTCTGGTGCGTTCGGTACTTCAAGCTATGCTAACTAACCGGCGGGTGACCGGGGTGAAGCAGGGCGCAGGCGCTGCGCGGGTGGGCGCGCGCCGATCGATGCAATCGTGCGGATGCAATTCATTATAATGGACACCTTTCCTCCCACTCAAAGAATGCATGATTGAATCTGCAATTGTCTGGCTGCTCGGTGTGCTGGCAGCGCCGCAAGTGGGACTGACTTCCGTATTTCTGATCAGTCTGATCTCGGCCACGCTGGTACCGCTGGGCTCGGAACCGGCCGTGTTTGCCGTGGTGAAAGCCAATCCGGCCCTGTTCTGGGCCGCCATTCTGGTGGCCACTGTGGGTAATACGCTGGGCGGCGCGATCGACTACTGGATGGGCTATAAGGCCAAGCAAACCTTTGCGCGCGAGCGCCAGAGCCGCTGGTTTCACTGGCTGGAGCGCTATGGCGCGAAAACCATGCTGCTGTCCTGGTTGCCAGGCATCGGCGATCCACTGTGCACGCTGGGGGGCTGGCTGCACCTGCCATTCTGGCCCAGTATTGCCTATATGGCGCTGGGAAAACTGCTGCGCTACCTGACCATGACTACCCTGCTGTTGTACGTGCCGGACGGCTTCTGGCACCGGATCGCGCAAATGCTGGGCTAATCTGGTGCAATTAATCATATTGCCATTATGGTGAATGATTGAATTTTATTCAGTTTATCGTGCATTCTCGGCATTGTTTGCCAATCAAAGTCAGATTTTTCAAATTTTTAGCGGATTGTTGCGCGGTCGATTAGCCCTAGCACCTTGAAGGCTGTTCCGGCGTGGTGCGCCGCAATACGCTAGAATGACCCTCCCGGCTAATGTCTATAGTCGTCTCCTGTCGAATCGCAATATGAACGCCCCTGCACAAATTCAAGCTTTGCTGGCGGAAACGCCTCACGGTCCGGAGGCCACCCGCCTGCGCGAAATTCCTTATAACTACACGTCGTTTTCCGATCGCGAGATCGTGATCCGCTTGCTGGGCGAGGAATCGTGGAGCTTGCTCGATGCCCTGCGCGGCGCCCGTCAGACGGGGCGTTCGGCGCGCATGCTGTACGAAGTGCTCGGTGATATCTGGGCGGTGCGGCGCAATCCCTATCTGCAGGATGACTTGCTGGACAATCCCAAGCGGCGTCAGGAATTGATCGAAGCACTGCATCACCGGCTGGCCGAGGTGGACAAGCGCCGCCTCAGCGTCGACGAGAGCGGTGCCGGTGCCAATGAGGATGCCGAACAGCGTCAGCGCAGCGAAAACGTGGCGCGCCTATTGCGTGCGGCTGGCAAGGCAGTGGCCGACTTCGGCGAAGAATTCAAGCAGACCTATGATCTGCGCAAGCGTACCACCAAGGTGCTGGGCCGCTACACGGACAAGCACAACATCTGCTTCGACGGCATGAAGCGCATTTCGCACGTGACCGACGCCACTGACTGGCGCGTGGAATATCCGTTCGTGGTGCTGACGCCGGACAACGAAGAAGAAATGGCCGGTCTGGTCAAAGGCTGTATCGAACTGGGACTGACCATTATTCCGCGCGGCGGCGGCACCGGTTACACGGGCGGCGCGATTCCGCTGACGCCGATGTCGGCCGTAATCAACACGGAAAAGCTGCTCAATATGGGGCCGGTGGAAATGCAGGTGCTGCCCGGCCTGAGCCGCGAGTACGCCACCATTTACACGGGCGCCGGGGTGATTACCAACAAGGTGTCGGAAGCGGCCGAGAAGGCCGGTTTCGTGTTCGCGGTCGACCCGACTTCGGCGCACGCCTCCTGCATCGGCGGCAATATCGCCATGAATGCGGGCGGCAAGAAGGCCGTGCTGTGGGGCACGGCGCTGGACAATCTGGCCTCGTGGCGCATGGTCGACCCGAACGGTGACTGGCTGGAAGTGACCCGTCTCGACCATAATCTATCGAAGATACACGATGCGCCGCTGGCCCGTTTCAAGCTTGAATGGACCCATCCGAGCGCACGCGGTGAAGCGAAGGGCGAGCCGTTCAAAACGGAAGTGCTGGAAATCGAAGGCCGTAAATTCCGAAAGGAAGGTCTCGGTAAGGACGTCACTGACAAATTCCTGTCCGGTCTGCCCGGCATCCAGAAAGAAGGCTGCGACGGTCTGATTACGTCGGGGCGCTGGATTCTGCACAAGATGCCCAAGCATACCCGCACCGTCTGTCTGGAATTCTTCGGGCAGGCGCGCGATGCGATTCCATCGATTGTTGAAATCAAGGATTACCTCGACAGCCTGCCCGCCAAGGGCGAGCAGTTCGCCACCCTGCGTCTGGCCGGTCTCGAACATCTGGACGAGCGCTATCTGCGCGCGGTAGGTTACGCCACCAAATCGAAACGCGGCGTGCTGCCGAAGATGGCACTGTTCGGCGACATCGTCGGTGACGATGAAAACGCCGTGGCGCTGGCCGCCTCGGAAGTCATCCGGATTGCCAATACCCGCGTCGGTGAAGGCTTTGTCGCCGTTAGCCCGGAAGCGCGCAAGAAATTCTGGCTCGATCGCGCCCGTACGGCAGCGATTGCCAAGCACACCAACGCTTTCAAGATCAATGAAGACGTGGTGATTCCGCTCAACCGTATGGGTGAGTACACCGACGGTATCGAGCGCATCAATATCGAACTGTCGATCCGCAACAAGCTGCAACTGGCCGAGGAATTGCAGCAATTCTTCGCGGCCGGCAATCTGCCGATCGGCAAGAGCGACGACGCCGACGATGGCGTGGGCGATGAAGAAATGCTGGGCGACCGTGTGCAGCAAACCACGGCACTGCTGACCCAGGTGCAGGCACGCTGGACCTATCTGCTGGCCGAACTTGACCAGCCGCTGGGCGCAGCCCTGCCGCAACTGGCGGCGCTGGGTCTGGAACGCTTGCTGCCGGTGCTGCAGGAACGTCTGGCTAGCCAGCCGCAGGCAACCCTGTTCGACGTGGTGCAGGACCGTACCGTACGCATCAGCTGGAAACAGGAAGTCCGTTCCAGCCTGCGTCAGATTTTCAATGGCGCAGCGTACAAGCTGATCCTCGATGAAGCGACCGCCATTCACAAGCGCGTGCTGCGCGGCCG
>JAIELO010000124.1 GCA_019752915.1 Burkholderiaceae bacterium | reverse complement strand
CACGGGCTTCGGCAGCGGCCAGCGCTTCCGCTACGGCCGCGGCGGCGGAAGCGGCAGCATCGCCGAGCAGGGAGCGGCGTCGTGTATTGGTCATTTTGCCATCACAGTACAGAAATTAACTGTTTAAGTGTACTTGTACTGTACTGGTTTTGTCACGTAGGATAAAGACACTGACGGGCGCTTCCGGCAGCAGAAAAGCACGCTTATGCGGCAGCGCGGCACAGCAGTTTCTGCAACTGGCAACGCCACCAGCAAGCGGCGCGGGCGAGAAACGCAGGTAAAACGGCCGGAAAACCGTAGACTATCTTGATTTTGCCTCAATTGTGGGCAGCGCCTGCCGCAACACGTACAATATCGGTCTTGACTATGCAGCACCCACTAACTTTTTTGGATATCCCATGTCTGTCTACGAAAAACTGAAAGCCCTCGACATCACCCTGGCCGCACCGGCTACTCCGGCCGCCGCCTACGTTATGTATGCGCAAACGGGCAATCTGGTATTCCTGTCGGGCCATATCGCCAAACGTGCAGACGGCAGCGTCTGGGTAGGCCAGCTGGGTAAGAACATCGACACCGCCGAAGGCAAGGCTGCCGCACGCGCGATCGCCGTCGACCTGATCGGCACGCTGCAAGCGGCCGTCGGCGGCGACCTGACCCGCGTGAAACGCATCGTCAAGGTGATGAGTCTGGTGAATTCCACCGCTGATTTCACCGAGCAGCATCTGGTCACCAACGGCGCCTCCGAGCTGCTGGGCGAAGTCTTCGGCGACGCCGGCAAGCACGCCCGTTCGGCCTTTGGCGTCGCACAAATCCCGCTGGGCGCCTGCGTCGAAATCGAATTGATCGCGGAAGTCGCGTAAGCGGGCGGCTATTTATCCATAGCCGATCCTAATGAAGAGAGCGTGCCACAAGCACGCTGATAGCATCACCGGCACAGCCGGTTTTACTCTAGTGAGACAAGTATGAAAATCGAAAATCCTGCACCGATCCAGTGGCGCTTCTCGGAACGCGCCGACCAGCTGCAATCGTCGTTCATCCGTGAAATCCTGAAAATCACCCAGCAGCCGGAAATCATTTCCTTTGCTGGTGGCCTGCCTTCGCCACTGACCTTCCCGGTCGATGTGATGAAAGCCTCGTTCGACAAAGTGCTGAGCGAAAACGGCAAAGTGGCCCTGCAATACGGCCCGACCGATGGCTACCTGCCGCTGCGTCAGTGGATCGCTGACTCGCTCTCCACCGATGGCGCGAAAATCGTGCCGGAACAGGTGCTGATGACCTCCGGTTCGCAACAGGCGCTCGACCTGCTGGGCAAAGTGCTGATCGACGAAGGCAGCCGCGTGCTGGTCGAGACCCCGTCCTATCTGGGCGCACTGCAAGCGTTCTCGGTGTACCGTCCGGAATTCAAATCGGTGGAAACCGACGAACACGGTCTGGTACCGTCCTCGCTGGACAAAGTCGCTGCCGGTGCACGCCTGCTGTACGCCCTGCCGAACTTCCAGAACCCGACCGGCCGCTCGCTGTCGGTAGAACGCCGCGTCGAACTGGTGGAAACCTGCGCCCGTCTGGGCCTGCCACTGATCGAAGATGATCCTTACGGTTCGCTCAGCTACAACGGTGCCCCGGCGCCGAAGATGGTGGCCATGAATCCGGATGGCGTGATCTACATGGGTTCCTTCTCGAAAGTGCTGACCCCGGGTATCCGTCTGGGCTATGTGGTGGCACCGCTGCCACTGGTACGCCGTCTGGAACTGGCCAAACAGGCCGCCGACCTGCACACTTCGCAGCTGACCCAGATGGTGGTCTACGACGTCATCAAGGATGGTTTCCTCGACCAGCACATTCCCGTTATCCGCAATCTGTACGGCGACCAGTGCAAAGTCATGCTGGAAGCGATGGCGCAGCACTTCCCGGCGTCGGTCCAGTGGACCAAGCCGGAAGGCGGCATGTTCATCTGGGTGACCCTGCCGAAGCATATCAATGCCATGCAGTTGCTGGACGAAGCCATCGCCCAGAAAGTGGCCTTCGTACCGGGTTCGCCGTTCTACGCCAACGAACCGGAAACCAATACGCTGCGCCTGTCCTTCGTGACCGTGCCGCCAGAGCGGATCCGCGCCGGTGTCGAGATCCTCGGCAAACTGATCGCCGCCAAGCTGTAAATCAGGTTGGACTATCGGGAGCGACTGCGGTCGCTCCTTTTTTTTTCAAAAAACAACAGCTTGAAAACGACGTCAGAGCGAACAAAGATTATTTCCCGTAAAAAACATAATTATTTTCCCCATAAGCTTTGAGCGACGCGTTATGATTTTGCACTGACCACCCTTTAACTCGCAGGACCGCCCTTGTTTAGCCCAGTCGCCCCCCTCCACCAAGCTACGCGCCGCGATGCCGCGATTCTGATCGTGGACGACGCGCCGGAGAACCTGAGCGCGCTGCGAACCATGATGGTGCAACAGGGCTACCAGACCTTTGTCGCCAACAATGGCGAACGGGCCTTGCAGATCGCCCGCCGGGTGCACCCCGATCTGATCCTGCTCGACGTGCTGATGCCGGGCATGGACGGTCTGGAAACCTGCCGTCAGCTGAAAAGCCACGCCAGCACCCAGCGCATTCCCGTGATTTTCATGAGCGCCAAGACCGAGACCGACGACGTGGTGGCCGGTTTCGACATCGGCGCGGTCGATTACATCAGCAAACCGCTGCGCATGGCCGAAGTATGCGCCCGCGTGCGCACCCAGTTACAGATCCGCAGCCGCAGCGAGACGCAGGAAGAACAGTCCGAGCGCCTGCGCGCCATCGTCAACAGCATGGCCGAAGGGCTGCTGATTATCGAAGCCGACGGCCGCATCCAGTATGCCAACCCGGCCTGCGTCAATTATTTAGGTTACACCGAGCAGGAACTGGCAGGCCGCAGCATTGCCGAACTGCTCAATCCGATGGTGGCTCAGGAGTATCTGGACTATTTCAAACGCTATGCGGCGCAACCTGACGCTGTGCACAGCCACGGCACCCGTGAAGTCATCATCCGCCATCGCAACGGCAGCTCGGTATGCATGGACCTGACGCTGACCCCGATGGTGCTGCGCCAGCCGCTGTTTGTCGGCCTGCTGCACGACATCACGCACCATAAACAATCGGAAGAATCGCTGCAGCGCGCTGCCATGATCGATCCGCTGACCAAGATCGCCAACCGGCGTCACTTCGATAGCTTCCTCGAAAAGGAATGGCAGCGTGCCATGCGCAGCGGCCAGCCTTTGTCGCTGGTGGTGCTCGATGTCGACCACTTCAAACTGTATAACGATACGCTCGGCCATCCGGCTGGTGACGCCTGCCTGCAGCAAGTTGCCGAAGCGCTGGCGGCCCACGCCTTGCGCCAGACCGATCTGGCAGCGCGCTACGGTGGTGAAGAATTCGTCCTGCTGTTTGCCGAAACCGATGGTGCTAGCGCCCTGCAACTGGCTGAAACCATCCGCAGCCGGATCGAAGGCCTGCAGATCCCCCACCCGCGCTCGAGCACCTCGCCATGGCTGACGGTAAGTATCGGCGTTGCCACCACCCACCCGCGCCATCTCGATAGCATCGAATCGCTGTTCGTGGCGGCCGACCGCGCCATGTACGTGGCCAAGGAACATGGCCGCAATCAGGTACAGGCTACCCAGTGCGGCGGCAGCAGTGCCATGGAAGCCATCAAGGCACTGGTGCTGCGCTAAGCGCGAATCGCTATTGGCTCAGCGCGCGCAGCGTGACGCTCGCGGCAAATTTCACAACTGTTCGGGATAGCCGGTGATATCGGCGATCTGCTGGTACATCGGCTGCAAGCGCTGATACATATGCAGGTAGACGCGCCGGTACAGTCGCTCGTAAATCTGCTGGTTCGCAGCAATCGGATGGAACACT
This sequence comes from Burkholderiaceae bacterium, assembly GCA_019752915.1. Taxonomy (GTDB): domain Bacteria; phylum Pseudomonadota; class Gammaproteobacteria; order Burkholderiales; family Burkholderiaceae_D; genus Rugamonas. The sequence continues at coordinate 2,901 of JAIELO010000124.1, read as the reverse complement.
CGCCCCGGCCGCGTCATCGCGCGGGTGGCAGTGTCGAAGTCCTTGTGCAGTCCCAGTCCCGCCGCAATCGCAATTGCCGCTCCCAGCCCCGAGGTTTCGTAAATGTGCGCCCGCGCAGCAGGCAGGCCGAAAATATCGGCTGTCAGCTGCATCGCCGCGTCGCTTTGCGAACCGCCACCGGCCACCCGCAGTTCCGTCACCGGCACACCGCTGCGTTTCTCGATCCGTTCCTTGCCTTCGCGCAGAGCGTAGGCCAGTCCTTCGAGAATCGCCCGGTACATATGGGCGCGCGTGTGCACGTCACCGAAGCCGATCATGGCGCCCTTGGCCTCCGGCCCCGGCGTCTTGATGCCCGGGCTCCAGTAGGGTTGCAGCATCAGCCCCATCGAGCCGGGTGGCACTTCATTGACCAATAAATCGAACATGGCTTCCGGCGCCAGTCCCTGCTCGGCACCTGTCTGTAGCTCCGGATGCCCGAACTGCTCCTTGAACCAGTTGACCATCCAGTAGCCGCGGAAGATCTGCACTTCCGTGCTGTAGGCACCGGGAATCGCGGCCGGATACGGTGGAATCAGCGGCGTCACTTCCACGTATTTGCGGCTGGTAGTATTGATGGTGGCGGTCGTGCCATAACTGAGGCAGGCAATATGCGGCTCCAGTGCGCCAGCACCGATCACTTCGCAGGCCTTGTCGGCGGCAGCGGCCACCAGCGGCGTGCCTTCCGGTATGCCGGTGGCGGCCGCCGCATCGGCAGTGATTGCGCCGATGATGGTGCCCGGCGCAACCAGTTCCGGCAGCATCTCGGGGCGAATCTTCAGCGCTTCCCATTTCCAGTCGCGCGCACCGGCCCACTGATGGCGCTTGTAGTCGAACGGCAGATAGGCGACCTGCGAGCCCACCGAATCGACATGCCGGCCACACAGGCGGAAATTCAGAAAGCCCGACAGCAGTAAGTATTTGTGGGTCTGTCGCCAGACTTCCGGCTGATGCTCGGCGATCCAGTTGATCTCGGCTTCACGGCGGAAATACTCGATGGTGCCGGATAGGCGCGTCAGCTTGAAGGCGGTGCGCCACAACAGGCTCAGTGGCGCCTGCGGGCCAACGCGGCGCTGATCGAGCCACGTAATCGCAGGGCGCAGCACCTTACCGTCGCTGTCCAGATTGACCACCGTGCCGCGCTGGGTGGTCACGGCGACACCTTTGATGGCGCTGCGCGGCACACTGCAACTGTCCCACAGCTGGCGGCAGGCCTGACCTACCGCCAGCCAGTAGCCGTCAGCATCGTGTTCGGCCCAGCCGGGATGGGTGGAAAAATATGCCTGTAAATGCACTTGCGACTTGGCCACCAGCTGGCCCTGCAGGTCGAACAGCAAAGCGCGCACGCTCTGCGTGCCATTGTCGATAGAAAGAAGGTATTGCTCTGCCATGATGCCCTGTCTCGTGGTTCTTCTACGTATGCCCGTACTTATGCGGGCAGGCTGTAATATTTATTCCATAATGCCATATAGGCCGCCTGTTCGGCATCCCAGCGTTGGTCGCTCCAGCCCAGTTCCGGCTGACAGATAGCGCGCACGCGCGGCAGGATGGCCAGACCACCCTGGCGCAACTGGATGCCGATGCGGCTACGCCGCAACAGCAGATCTTCCAGCCGCTGCACCGACTCGCAGCGGGCGGCCCAGCGCAGTTGTACCCAGCAGCTTTCCGTACCACCGATCAGCGCCAGCTCGCCCGGCTGCGCTGCCGCCAGCAGTTGCTGCGTCTGCGCGCCATAACGTCCCTGCAGGCGCTGCAACAGTCCGGCCGGCAGATCGCGCTGGTATGGCAGCGCCGCCTGTGCCTGCGCAAACAGCGGCATGGGTGCCAGCGCATCCTGCCAGTCCGGCAGCAGGCTGGCCGCGCGGCGCAAGGCTTCGAGCGCAATCACCCGGAACGTGGTCAGCTTGCCGCCGGTGACGGTGAGCAGGCCGTTTTCCAGCCACAGCGCATGGTCGCGCCCTTCTTTGGAGGGATCGGCCTTGCCGGTATCGATCACCGGACGCACCCCGGCATAACTGGCAATCACGTCCTGCTCGCCCAGCGCCAGTTGCGGGAACTGGTCGTGCAGCGCCGCCATCAGGTAGGCCACTTCGTTGCGAGTGATGCAGGCATCGTGCGCCATATCCTCTTTGTGATCGACGTCGGTCGTCCCCACCAGCGTCACGCCCTCCCAAGGGAAAGCAAACACGGGACGGCCATCGTAAGGGTGCATCAGGCTAATGGCTTGCGCCAGTGGCAGGCGCCACGCTGGAAAGACCAGATGGCTGCCACGCAAGGGACGCAGGCGCGGCTTGAACGGCGCTGCGGCGGCGCTGCCAGTTGCTGTCCCCGGGCCACCTGCCTGCCCGCGCAAGCCGTCCGCCCATGCGCCGGTAGCGCTGATCACCACCCGGGCCGACACACTGTACGGCGCGGTACCCGATTGCGGCAGCAGCGCATCCTGCAACTGCACGCCCGTCACCTGTGCACCGTCGCGCAGCAGTCCCGTCACCTGCAGATAGTTGAGCGCCACCCCGCCATACTGCTGCGCTTCACGCAGCACCCGCAGCACCAGCCGTGCATCGTCGGTTTTGGCATCACCATACACCATGCCGCCCTGCAGTCCTTGGGTGGACAGATTCGGCGCCAGCGCAGCAAATTCCGCCTGCCGGTAATAGTGGCGGGAGCGCTGCCCGGCCAGCCGGTCATACAACGCCAGTCCCAGCAAAAACATCCACTTGCCCGGCTTGCGCCCGGTGTAATGTCCGAACGCGAAACTCTGCGGCTCGACCAGTCCGGCAGCCTGCAGCAGCAGGTGTTCGCGCTCGTGTACCGATTCGCGCGTCAGTCCGAGCTGGCCCTGCTTCAGATAGCGCAGGCCACCGT
>JAIELO010000022.1 GCA_019752915.1 Burkholderiaceae bacterium | reverse complement strand
TTGCGCGACCCCACGTAGACGATGCCGCTTTCCGATACCACCATGCTACGTGCTGCTGCCACCTGATCGGCATACACGCTGATGTGGAAGCCTTTCGGCAGTTTGAAGCCATTCAGGTCCGGGATGTTCTGCTGCGCTTTGGTAGCTGCCGCAGCGGCGGCGGCCGCGGCGGGCGTGACGGCGACTGCAGGCTTGCTGGCGTTAGCGGCGATGTATTCGGCCAGTTGTTCGATCTGCGTGGCGTTCAGCGTCCCGCTCCACGACGGCATATTCTTTTCCGGTACACCCTGCGCAATCACCTTCACCAGATTGGCCTTGGTGGGTGCGCCATGCAACCACGTGTGCGCACCCAGCGTGGGACCGACTGCGCCCTGCATAGTGGTGCCATGGCAGGCCGCACAATGGGTCTGATAGAGTTGCTGGACGGTGGCTGCCGGCGCGTCGGCGGCCTGCGTTGGCGCCATTGGCAAGAGCAGGGCGCTCAGGCTGAATAAGGCGGCGTTACGCAGTGCGGGAGTGTGCATGGTGGTTCCTTCCAAGTGAAGCTGGTATTGTGCCACGAGTGATGCTGATCGCGTTTGTGTGCCATGAATCGCAGGCAGTACAATGTTGAGGTTTGTATAACTCTCCCCCAATGCCATGAAAAGACTGCTGCTCGCTCCCTTGCTGATGCCCGGCGCACACCTGAATCAGGATGCGCTCCGATGATCCGCGATTTCGAGGTGCCGTTCGGTGGCACGCTGCTACAAGGCGATCAGTTTGTTGGGACGGACAGCAATCGTGTGCTGTATCTGCACGGTGCTGGCGCGAGCAGTCGCCACGGTCATCGTTTGCTGCGCGGGGCCTTACAGCAGCGCGGCATCGGCAGCACCAGCTTCGATTGCATCGGGCATGGCGATACCGGTGGCAGTCTGGCGCAATCGTCGGTGGCGAGTCGTACGCGCCAGGCGCAGGCTGTAACGGCGGCGTGTGCGCTGCCCGAGCCGCTGGCGGTGGTGGGCGCCAGTATGGGGGCCTACAACGCAATCCGTATGACGCAAAGCCATGCGGTTGATGCCCTGCTGCTGATTGTGCCCGGAGTGTACACGCCGTCGGCTTACGAGATTCCTTTCGGTCCGGATTTTTCAGCGGTAATCCGCCAGCCACGCAGCTGGGTGGATAGCGATGCGTGGGAGATTCTGGCGCAGTTCGAAGGGCGCTTGCTGGTGGTCGCCGCCGAACATGATGCGACGATTCCGCTGGAGATACCGGAGCGTCTGGTGGCAGCGGCCACGCGCGCGCAATCGCGCCAGCTGCACGTGGTGCAGGGCGCAGAACATAACCGTCTGTGGTCTTTGCTGGCGGAGCAGCCGGACAAGTTTGCGGCAGCGCTGGAGATGGTCAGCGCAGTGCTGCGCTGATGCTGCCGACGGGGACTGCGCGCTGATGATTTAGCGAGGTGATGGCGGAAGGCAGTAAGAGTCGAACTTACAGGGGAGCGTCTGACGCCCCCCACCGGGTTTGAAGCCCGGCCCCATCACCGGATAAGTATGCCTTCCGGGTGCTGATCGTAGGTGCTGATAGTGCTACGTGCCGCTGTACGCCCAGACGGTATTCGGGCGCACCAGATGCACATTCCCTACGCGTCGAGTATAGCCGACGCGGTCGAAGAACTCCAAGATCTGTATGGCGCGCTTGCGCCCAAGCCCGGTCGCATCGCGGAATGCCGACGCCTGTACTTCCGGCAGGGTTGCAACCAGTTGCGCCAGTTCTGCCAGTGGCTGCGGGTGATAGAACAGATCCGGCACCAGCTGGCTGATGTCGCCACTCTTGGCCAGCTTGCGCAGCAAACGCCTTACTTCTGCTTCGGCGATACCGTAGTCGCGTGCCAGATCGCGTACCCACGGCGGGTCGTAACGGCCTGCTTCCAGCGCGGTCATTAACGGCGCAACCGTGGCTTGTTCCTCGGCACTCAGTTCCACACTGTGATCGGGTAGGTGCAGGCTGCGGCCACGCTGGCAGATCTGTCCGGCCGCCAGCAGCGTTTCGATCAGGCGGCTCCACAGACGGTCTTCCATTTCCGGCGCCACGATGCTTTTTAAGCGCCACAGTTCCGGCCCCGCATCGTCTGGCGCCTTGACGTGGAAAGCGGCCAGCGCGTCGATGATCTGTGCTTGCAGACGCCCGGCTTCGGCGCCAGCGAGCAGCAAGGTGTCGCCTCCTTGCAGTGGCAATTGCAGCGTCTCGGCGGGCAGCACGAGCTGGTTGGCTGGTAGTTGCGACAGTCGCATCAAGGCCGACATGCGCAGACCGAGCGGGCTGCGCGCCAGCAGGGCAGCGCAATCGCCGTTACTGATAAATTCGGAGAGCGCCTGCAACCACGCCAGCCGTGTGCTGCTGCGCCGTTTGCGTGCCGGACCGAAGGGATCGAGTACCACACCACCGCCGATGGTGGCAGTGGCCTGTGCATTGCGGATCACGAAGCGGTCACCCGGCACGGCATGCACGGGCGCATCCAGCACCAGTTGTACGCGTGCGTTCTGCCCCGGCGCGAGTGTTTCGCCATCGAGCAGTACCACGTTGGCGGTATGGTGCGCGGCACCCAGATGCACGTGAACGGGCGACCACGGTTTGAGCGACTGTGCGCAGTCGGCCGTCAGCGTCAGACTGGTGTCGATGCGTTCGCAGCATTCGGCCAGCGCCGGTGCCACGACCCAGCTGCCACGGCTGATCTCATCCTTGCTGACGCCACTTAGACAAAGTGCCAGCCGTTGACCGCTATGACCAGCTTCTGCGCTGCGATTCTGCGCATGGATGCTGCGCACACGTGCCTGCTGTCCGCCGGGCGCTAGTTGCAGGATGTCGCCAATCTGCACGCGTCCTGCGAGCGCCGTACCGGTGACCACCGTACCCTGTCCTTGCAGGGTGAAGACGCGGTCAACCCCGAGCCGGAACAAACGTCGTTCTTCGCTGGTCGGTAGTGTGGCGGCCAGTTGCGCCAGATGCTGGCGCAGTGCCTGTACGCCGGCGTCGTCGGCAACGCTGGCGTTGGTGCGGAAGATGGCGGCATCGGCAAAGTCGGTGGCGGCCAGCAGATTGCGGATGTCGCGTTCGACTTGTCCGAGCCGTTCGCTATCGGCGCGGTCAGCTTTGGTGAGCGCGACGGCGCCGCGCTTGACGCCTAGCAGGCGCAGGATGGAAAGATGCTCCAGCGTCTGCGGCATGATGCCGTCGTCGGCGGCGATTACCAGCAGTGCGGCGTCGATCCCCGTCACCCCGGCGGCCATGGTGCGGATGAACTTTTCGTGGCCCGGTACATCGATCACGCCGAGAATCTCGCCGCCTTCCAGCGGGGTGTAGGCGTATCCGAGTTCAATCGAAATGCCGCGCGCCTTTTCTTCCTTCAGACGGTCGGTGTCGACGCCGGTGAGGGCGCGGGTGAGGGTGGTCTTGCCGTGGTCAATATGACCTGCCGTACCGATGATCATGCGCCGAGCAGCTTCAGTTGGTCGACAAAACGCTGCTGCTGGTGTTCGTCGAGACAGCGCAGATCGAGCCACAGCGCATCCTGTGCGACACGACCAATCACTGGCACTGGCAAGGCGCGCAAACGCTGTTCCAGTACGCCCAGCGCGTTGCTGGTCCGGTTGCCTGCGGCGGCGCGTATCACCAGTCCGTAGCTAGGTAACTGATCGACTGGCAGGGCACCGCTCCCGATCTGGCTCATCATCGCTGCGCTCTCAACCTGATAGTGCTGGCCCAGTGCAGCCTGCAGGGTAGGCTCGATCGTCTGCGCCAGTTCGCGCATGATGGCGGCAGGGCGGGTTAGCAGTTTCAGGGTGGTCAGGCGTTGCGGCAGCAGGTCTGGCGCGCGGTACAGTGCCAGCACCGGTTCCAGCGCGGCCAGCGTGAGTTTGCCAACGCGCAGTGCGCGTTTGAGAGGATTTTTTTTGATTTTTGCGATCAGGTCGGCGCGTCCGACGATGATGCCGCACTGCGGCCCGCCGAGCAGCTTGTCGCCGCTGAAGGTCACCAGATCGGCGCCGCCGGCGATGGTTTCGCGGACCGTGGTTTCATGCGGCAGTCCATACTGCTCCAGATCGACCAGCGTGCCGCTACCCAGATCGACGGCCAGCGGTACACCTTTCTGCTTCGCCAGCGGCGCCAGTTCCGGCAGTTCCACACTTTTGGTAAAACCGGTGATGGCGTAGTTGCTGCAATGGACTTTCATCATCAGCGCGGTCTGTTCTTCGGCGGCTTCGGCGTAGTCCTTCAAGTGAGTGCGATTGGTGCTGCCCACTTCGCGCAGCACGGCACCGGCGCGCGTCATGATGTCGGGGATGCGAAAGGCGCCGCCGATTTCCACCAGCTCGCCGCGCGAGACGATGACCTCTTTGCCCTGCGCGATGGTGTTCAGCATCAGCAGCACGGCAGCGGCATTGTTGTTGACGATGGTGGCCGCTTCGGCGCCGGTCAGTTCCAGCAGCAGTTCTTCGATCAGATTATCGCGATCACCGCGCTTGCCGGTGTCGATATCCCATTCCAGATTCATCGGCCAGCGCAGTGCTTCGGTGACGGCCTGCACGGCCGCATCGGGCAGCAAGGCGCGCCCCAGATTGGTGTGTAGCACGGTTCCCGTCAGATTGAAGACGGGGCGCAGTGGCGAGCGGTTGTTATTGCGCAGGCGCTCGCCTAATTGCACCAATACCGCCGGAATCTCCGGTGACGGCTGCGGCGCACCGCCATCGCGACGGCTGGCCAGCAGCATGCTGCGCAGTTCTGCCAGCAGCTGGCGTGCCGCTTCCAGCGTCTGGACGCGGCCATACTCGGTAATCAGCTCTGCGCAGGCCGGATCGGACAGCAGCAGGTGCACGGCGGGCAGACGGATGGCGCTGCCGTCGGCGGTGGGGTGGTCGGCGTCGGCAGGGCGGTTCATTCTGCGCTAAACCACAACAGCGGGTTGCCGCTGGCACGTGCGTAACCGGCTTCTCCGACCAGCACATCGAGCGCCAGACTGGCCAGATCATCGGCCAGCGGGTCGATGTTGTAGTCGTGTTCCTGATTGAAGATTTTGCGGTAGGTATGGCACTCGTCGCAGGTTTCGGCGCGCGCCACCTTGCTTGGATCGTTGGCCTTGCCGGTGGCCGGTGCGGCCGAAGCGCCCTCGGCAGAGGGGGCATCAACAGCTTCCAGACTCTGATAGGCGACTTTGGCGGTGCTCTCGCAGCACGAGCACTTGACCCGCACCATGTGCCACTCGCTGGAGCAGCAGCTGCAGTGCAGATAACGGTAGCCCTGCGACTGGCCGCCGATGCGGATCACACTCGCTACCGGGTGAGCGCCGCAGACCGGGCACAGAGTGTTGGTGACCAGTGGCTGGACGCGTTGTCCATCGAGCTGGGCGGCGCGCATGGTCCACATTACCTGCAGCGCAGCGGCCACGAATGGTGCATGCAGCGGATGTACGCCATCGGTCAGCTCGGCCAGCACAGCGTCGGCGCAGCCTTCCAGCTGGGCGCTTTCCAGCGAGCCCAGTTCATCGAGCACCGCAGCCAGTTGTGGCTGGCCGTCGGCCAGCGTGGCGAGATGGTCGAGCAGGGCGGCAAATACGGTACGCCATGCCGGTGGGCGATCGCCGTTGACCGGCAGCGGCGGCATGTGATGGTCGATGGCCAGTGTGATGTCGGCGTCCGGTGGCAGCGCGAAGGTGCTGGCGGGCAGCGCGTCGACGACGGCAGCCTGCGCATCGACCAGTGCTGCCATCAGCAGCAGATAGCCGCGCAGCGTCTCACCGACGGGAATTCCTTTGATCTCGTTATTGGCCAGCTGGCGCAGGCGTGTGGCACGTGCGGCAAACAGGCTTTTGGGCTGCGGCAGTAGCAGGCGTGGAATGGCGTTGTGATCGAGTGCTTCGATCTCGCCGGGTTCAAGCAGACGTTGTACCAAAAATCTCTCCCAGAATGCCGACGGCGGTTGGCCGTCGGCTCCGGACTATTCTAATCCCAAATAGTCAAATAAAGCAGTCCGAAAAAATAGCGCCGCAGTGCTACTTGCGCGATTTGCGTGCCACTTCTTCGAACCAGCGCGGATGATGCTTGCGTGCCCAGCCGTAGGTGACCGTGCCACGTACCATGGCACCGATCGAACCACGTACCCAGATACCGGCGTAGATGTGGACGATGATGGCGCAAATGATGACGAAGGCGAAGGTCGCATGCAGCAGTGCGCCGAACCGTACCAGATCGATCGGGAAGAAGCCGGCAAAGTAGGCACGCCAGATCAGTATGCCCGACAGCAGCAGACCGCTCATGCAGACGATCAGAATGAAGAACAGCAGCTTCTGACCGGCGTTATAGCGGCCCGATTTGGGCAGCTTTTCTTCGTGGTTGTTGACCACGTCGCCAATCTGCGCCAGCCATTCCTTGTCACCCGGTTCGAACTGGTTGTGATGCCAGAAGCGCACCACCAGCATGGCGAATGAACCGAACATCACCAGCCCGAGGAAGGGATGGAGGATGCGGGTCCACTGGCCGCCGCCGAGGAACACCGCCAGCCACGCCGTGGCCGGATGGAACATGGCCAGACCGGAGACCGCCAGCAGAATAAAGCAGATAGCGGTCAGCCAGTGCTGGCTGCGTTCGTCGGGGGAGTAGCGATCGATGAGAGGATTGCCATCCTTGTCGCGATGTAGGTTCTCCATTATTCGCTCTCCCTGATGCGGTTAGCCTCATGCAGTGCTTCGGTTTCCTCGTCCTTGGTGATTTCGTTCGGACCGACCCGCGTAAAGTGGAACCAGCCCGCCAGTGCGGTGGCAGCGATACCTGCCAGCGCCAGTGGTTTGGTCAGCCCCTTCCACAAGCCCACCATCGGGCTGATTGACGGATTGG
>JAIELO010000382.1 GCA_019752915.1 Burkholderiaceae bacterium | reverse complement strand
AGGCCGCACGGCAGGCGCCGGAACTGGCCAGTTATTTGGTGACCGCCAATACCGAGGGCATACCGGTACCTGCCGTGTTACAGCATCTGCCGATGGTGGGCGACTGGATTAGCGACTGGTGGCAGGCCACGCTGAACCAGCCGCACGGACTGGCCCATTTGCTGTCCGAGCATGAATTTAACGGCCTGCATTCGGCCAGCGACATCATTAAAATCGCCGGCGCCGGCTTTATGCACCGCGTGATGGATTTCGGACTGGCCTTCCTGTGCCTGTTCTTCTTCTACAAAGATGGCGCTGCGCTGAGTGCGCAGATCCATGCCATCGGCAGCCACTGCGTGAGCGAAGAACGCTGGGCGCATTTTGCTGCGAAAATTCCGACCGCCATCCGTGCGACCGTCAATGGACTGGTGCTGGTCGGTCTGGCCGAAGGCGTGTTGATCGGCATTGCCTATGCGCTGGCCGGCTTGCACTCGCCAGCCGTCTGGGCTGCCGTGACAGGCATACTGGCCATTATCCCCTTCGGTGCACCGCTAGCGTTTCTGACTGCCGCCGCGATACTGGCCAGTCAGGGTGCGATGGCCGGTGCCGTGGCAGTAGCGGTATGGGGCAGCATCGTGCTGTTCGTCGCGGACCATTTTGTCCGGCCCGGCATGATCGGTAACGCGACCCGCTTGCCCTTCCTTGCCGTACTGTTCGGTATTCTGGGCGGCGTTGAAACGCTGGGTCTGGTGGGCCTGTTTATCGGCCCCGTGATCATGGTGCTGTTTGTGACGCTGTGGTATGAGGCAAAGCTGTTTGATGACGGTAGGCCAGTTGCCACACCCAGGTGAGGAGCGCCTGCGAGGTCGCGGCATCGGCCGGCCGGTCAGGCGACTGGGCAGGGCAACTGGCGCCGGCAACCATTAGTGCGCTTTCGACAGAATCAGCAGCCAGCGGCGCAGCACCAGTACTTCGAGGTGGCCAGCTTGCACGCCGGTATCGCACTCGAGAATCGGGTTGACAGCGTAGTAGCGCTTGCGGAAGTCGCGGCACACCAGCAATTCGCGTTTGCCCATGCGTACCATGAACGAAGTCGGCAAATATTCCATGCCGAAGCGGGAACCAAAGCTGCTATTCAATGTACTCATGTCGTTTCCTTTGCATGCGTTGTGTTGTTCGAGGAGTTCAGAATAGCATAACTACTGTATGGATAAACAGGTACTGTGTAAATAAACAGTAAATTCGCTTTTTTGTGGTTTTTCCACCAAGTTAAACGGGACCTAGTGTTGAAGCACCAAATTTTCAGACAATCAGTACGTTTCATTGAAGCAAGGCTGACGCCGGGGGGCGAGTTCGGCCTGCATCTGACCGTGGGCGCCGTTCTGCTGGTCGTGGCGACCGCGATTCTGCATGCGCTGGCGCAGGCGGTGATGGGGCAGCACGCCATCACGCTGCTCGATCTGCAGGTGGCCCAGTGGTTCCACGAACAGGCGCGCGAACCGTTCACCGCGTGGATGCGGGCGCTGTCCTGGGTGCACACGGGTGTGCCGATGGTGTTACTGGTGCTGGCGCTGGCATATTATTTCTGGCGGGTGCAGGCGCGCTACTGGCTGCTGGCGCTGCTGGTGGCGACCCCTACCGGTGCCTTGCTGAATGTGGCGCTGAAATACACGGTGCAGCGCCCCCGTCCCGTGTTCGATGAACCACTGGTGTCGCTGATGACGTATAGTTTTCCCAGTGGCCATACGGCGGCCGCCACGGTATTCTGGGGCTTGCTGGCCAGCTATCTGGTGATTGTGCGGCCGCACTGGCATGCGCGTCTGCTGGCAATCTGCGTCAGCGTGACGATGGTGCTGCTGGTGGCGCTGAGCCGCCTGTATCTGGGCGCGCATTATCTCAGTGATGTGCTGGCAGCGATGGCGGAAAGCGTGGCCTGGCTGGCGATCTGGATTACCGCCATTTCGACGCTGCGGCGGCGCAGGCAGGCTGCCCGGCAAGCGTCACAACAGGCGTCGCAACCAACCTCGCAAGCAACTTCGCAGCACGCTGCACAGAAAGGAGTTTCCGCTGGATAGTATCGTGGTGTTGATCAATGCTGCCGCTGGCAGTGGCTATGACACGGCGTGGGTGGCCGCGCTGGCGCAGCGATTCCAGCAGCAGGGCTTAGCGGCGAAGATTGTGCTGGCGCGCAGTGGCGAGGAATTGATCGCTGGTGCGCAGCAGGCAGTCGCTGGCGGTGCGCGCTTGGTGGTGGCGGGCGGCGGTGATGGCAGCATCAATGCCGTCGCTGCGACACTGGTCGGCACGTCCACAGTGCTGGGCGTGCTGCCGCTCGGCACGCTGAATCACTTTGCCCGCGATATGCGCATTCCGCTGTCACTCGATGAGGCGGTGGCGAATCTGGCGCAAGGGCATGCCGTGGCGGTCGATGTGGGCGAGGTCAATGGCCGCATCTTCCTGAACAATTCCAGCCTCGGCATCTACCCCGATATCGTGCGTGACCGTGAACAACAGCAACGGCGTTTCGGGCGCAGCAAATGGGCAGCCTTCGGGCGCGCCATGTTCGGGGCGCTGCGTCGCTTTCCTTTTCTGTCGCTACAGCTGACAATCGACGGGGTGCAACACACGCGCCGCACGCCATTTATTTTCATCGGCAATAACGAGTACCAGCAGGGCTGGAATACCGGACGGCGTAGTAGTCTCGATACGGGTACATTGTGGCTGTATGTGGCACAGCGACCCACCCGGCTGGCCTTGCTGCGCTATGCCTTGCATCTGCTGTGGGGGAGGCTGGGGCAGGCCCGCGATTTCGACGTGCTGCAGACGCAAGCATTGACCATCGCGACGCGGCGTCGCAAGCTGCGCGTGTCCACCGATGGCGAGGTGACGCGTATGCAGCCGCCTTTGTGCTATCGCTCGCGGCCCGCTGCCTTGCAGGTCATGGTTCCTCGCTGAAAGGGCTGTATGCGCACCATCATCCATTTATCCGATCTGCATTTTGGCCGAGTCAATCAGGCGCTGCTAGCGCCTTTGCAGCAATGTGTGGCAGCGTTGCAACCGGATGTGCTGGTGGTGTCGGGCGACCTGACGCAGCGCGCCAAGACGGTCGAGTTTCAGGCGGCGCGGGCGTTTCTCGATACCTTGCCGGGGCCGCAGATTGTGGTGCCCGGTAATCACGATATTCCCCTGTATAACCTGGCGCGCCGTTTTATCACGCCGCTGCGTCAGTACATGCGCTATGTCACGCTGGATCTGACGCCGGAGTATGTCGATGATGAAATTGCCGTACTGGGAATTAATACGGCGCGCTCGCTGACGTTCAAGGATGGTCATATCAATCGCCAGCAGATTGCCCAGATCCACCAGCGCATGAGTGCCGTGGATGCGCACCTGACCCGCATCGTGGTGACGCACCATCCCTTCGATATGCCGCAGGATTATGATCAGGCCGATCTGGTCAATCGCGCGCCACAGGCCATGCAGGCGTTTGCCGACTGTGGCGTCGATCTGCTGCTGGCGGGGCACCTGCATGTCAGCCACGCCCACAATACGGCGCAGCGTTACGAGATCAGTGGCTACGCGGCACTGATGGTGCAGGCCGGTACGGCGACCTCGACGCGTGGACGTGGTGCATCCAATTCCTTCAACGTGCTGCGGGTAGCGCATGATGCGGTGCAGGTCGAGCGTTATTGCTGGGATGAGGCGCGGCAGAGTTTTCTGCCAACTCAGCGCGAACAGTTCCAGCGCCGTGCCGGCGTCTGGAGCGAACAGCTCTAACGTCGGCGCCGCAGTCCGCTACAGCCAGTAGTGCATCAGGCTGGCGAGCCACTCGCGCAAACGGTCCAGCCACGGACGGTGGCGCCACGCCTCTGGCGTAATTTCGACGGAGTTGCGTAAATCTTCCTGAAACGCCTGTTCCATCTCCGTGCCAAAGTCGGCACCCAGTACCACCACATTGAGTTCGCTGTTGTGCAGAAAACTGCGGGTATCGATATTGGTCGAACCCACAGTGGACCAGACACCATCAATGACGCCGGTCTTGGCATGCAGCACCGTTAGCTGGAGCTGGAAGATGCGTACGCCACTGTCGAGTAGCTGGTCGTAATAGGCGTGGCCGGCATAGAACACCAGTCCGCTATCGGAAACGCCGGGCAGCACAATGCGCACATCGACACCGCGCCGCGCGGCAGCGCTCAGGGTGGCGATGGTTTGCGGGTCCGGCACGAAATAGGCCGAGGTCAGATGGATGCTGCGCTGTGCCTGCTGGAATGCTAGCTGGTAAGCCTTGTAGATATCGAAGGGCAGGTCGCTGCTGGTGGCCAGTACCCGCACCAGCTTGTCGCCGGCGATCTGTGGCGGCGGGAAATACTCGGCCTCGCGCAGGTCATCCTGATCCTGACTGGCCCACTGACGCACGAACAGCCACTGGAAGGCCTGTACGGCCGGACCTTCGATTTTGATGTGGGTGTCGCGCCAGCCTAGCTGGGCATGTTCGGCTGACTTCTTCGAGGCATGAAACAGCGAACTGTTGGCATAGCTGGCGCTGATGTTGATGCCGCCGGTGAAGGCCATGCGGCCATCGACGATCAGCACTTTGCGATGATCGCGCTGGTTCAGGCGCCAGCCTTCACTGCGGGCATGTACCGGCGAGACCGGATTGAATTCGACCAGATGGATGCCGGCCGCACGCATGCGTTCGAAAAACGCTGCCGGAACGCCGAGCGTGCCGACGCTGTCGTAGACGATGTTGACGGTCACGCCTTGCCGCTGTTTGGCGATCAGGGCATCGGCAAAGGCCAGTCCCATGGCATCCTGATCGAAAATATAGGTTTCCAGATTGATGTTATTGCGCGCACCCTGAATCGCTTCGAGCATGGCGCGCATGGTTTGCGGGCCATCGAACAGCAGGGTGCAGCGGTTGCCGGCAATCAGGGGCACGCCGGTGGCCGCTTCTTCCAGTGCCGCCTGGGCGGCGGGATCGAGCCTGCCGCGTGGCCAGCGTTTGGCGAGCAGGCTACGTGCCCGCGCCGCCGGAAGCTCGCCTCGCACGCCCTGAATATGTGGCGCGCCCTGAAGCGCTGGCGCCACGCTGTGGTCCAGTTGTGGCAGCGCGGTACAGGCGCCCAACAGACTGCAGCACAGCAGCGCTGTGCTCAGCAACTGCAAAGGCCGTTTCAGAGGGGCGAAGCGCCAGCGCGGCATGGCTAGTCTCCCGGAATAAGAGGTTTGCTGTCGGGCGCACCGAAGAAGAAGCGGATCGGACCTTGCTGCCAGCGCCGCAGTAATGCCCCCAGCAATTGCCAGCCTTGGCGGAAGCGCACCTGACGGGCACGCAGCGCGACCCACAGCGCGAGCGCGAAGCTGACCAGCAGATTCACCGTGCCGATGGCGAAAAAGCCTGCCACCGAGGTGAGGACCAGTTGCCAGCTGACCTGATAGTCGAGGCCAACCATGGCGGTGGCGAAGTTGGCCGAAGAAAACGTCACGTGACGGATATCTAACGGCAGACCGAGCAGGAAACCCAGCAGCGGCATCACGCCCAGCAGGATGCCGAAATAGAAGTTGCCCATCAGGCCGCCGAGATTGGCTTCCAGATAGTTGCCTAGTCGTTCGAGTCGGGCCGCGCCGAGCCAGCGTTCGAGCGTGCGCAACTGGCGGACGCGCTGGGCCCAGCGGGTGTACAGTGCCTGATTGTCGTAGTAGCCGGAGATTAGTCCCGCCAGAAACAGGCAGACCCCGGCGATGGCGGCATACAGCAGCGTTGTGCCGTTGAGGGGATTGATATCGTGTAGCAGTTGCATGGCTTTGCCGGTTGACACGAGTGGCTGGCCCGTTAGGTACGGCCAGCTGATGGCGATCAGCCAGGCGACGGGAATCGCGGTGGCCAGATTGCCGAGCACCGCCATGTGCTGGGTGCGGATCACCTTGTTGCACAGTTCAGCCATGCTATCGATATCGATGTTGCGGGCATCCTTGCTGTGCAGGCCAGCGGCAATGTGCGACGCGGTCATGGCCGGTTGCTTGGTGGCGACGGTAAAGTGCAGCAGGTGGATGAACATGAAGCCCAGCGCGTAATTCATGCTGTACAGGAAAGTCTCCACGAGCGGCGCGCTGTGCAGGCTGCTCAGTAGCAGTTTGAACAGCGCCATGAAACCGATCACCAGCCCCGCGCCGGCAGACGAATAGAACATCTGGCGCAACTGGCGGCGGTCGTCGGCCACATAGTGTTCGCCGGTCTGGCTGGCATTTTCCGTGATGTTGCGCGCCAGCAGGTTGATGTTGTCACGCACCAGATCGCGCACCAGATATTTGTTGCTGTGGTCTGCAATCAGTTCCTGCGCCAGCGACAGGGCGGCCAGACGGTGCTCCGTTCGGGGCATGGGCGCGAGCAGTTCGAGCAGGCGGCGCAGGCGCTGGATGCTCTGGCTCAGCGTCACTAGCAGGTAGGTGAGGGCGATGCTGGTGCCCTGACGCAGTGCCTGCTTGCGGATGCTGGCGATCACCTTGTCGCACTGGTCCAGCATGACCAATAGGTGGCTGCCGTCTTCGTCGGGAATGCTGGCGGCGTCAGCGTCGTAGCCCGCATCGGGAGCGACGCCATGGTGCTGGCTTTGTCCCTGCCGATGTCCTTGCCGCTGCGCGATATGCGCGAGCAAGCGCAGGGTTTCCAGATTCTGTGCCAGAAACGGCGATTCATAGGTTTCGATGGCGGTATGGAAATTGGTCAGGCGCGGCTCCAGGCCGATTGCGCTGATGCGGTAGGACAGGGTACGGATCGCTTCCAGCAGGCCCGCCAGCATCAGGGCTGCGACTGCCGCGCGGGCGCTGGCCGTGTAGCGGCCGCGCTGCGCCCGGCCCGCCGTGGAAGGGGTGAAGTGAGCGTGGTTCATGTCGATGCCTTGCCGTTGTGGCTCTTGAACACGCGGGT
>JAIELO010000387.1 GCA_019752915.1 Burkholderiaceae bacterium | reverse complement strand
TGCGATCAGGCATATCGCCATTGGGCGCCATGTGTCCCCGGTCATAACCACTGCGCGCATAGTCCGCCAGTTCGGCACGCGAGCGCTGCGCCAGGCGTGGCTCGGGATGGAAGGAATTCTCACGCGACAGCGTCTTCGCCGCTGCCAGATTCTCGGCCGTCAGATGTTCTGCCGACCACAGTGGCGTGCGGGTAATTCCGGAATGCATCACACCGAATACCCCGTAGCACAGCTCAGTAGTGGCCGCCTGCATGCTCGACTTCTGAATCTCCGGCAAGCGCCCATCCACGTAATGCGCGGGGCAATTGCTCGCCGCGACCTCACCCAACAAACCAACTACCAGCGTTGCAGCCAGCACACTGCGCTGAATCAAACCCATTACCACTCCCTGCCTCGTCGAAGCAGGCATTCTAACGGAGCGTCGTCAGCTCGCACAGGGCCAGAATGATGCTTGTGTCTCAGGCGGCCAGACCGCTGACCAGCGGGTTTGGCGTCGGCTCCGCCACTTTGTGCAGATGATTGCGATCCAGATGGTGGAACGGCTCATCTTTGCCACCAATCAGCATCACGGTGTCTTCCTCGTACGACCAGCTGCCGTCGTCATGGAAGCTGACCTTGATACGGTATTCGACCGTCTTGAAGCCGTGCTCGAGGAAAGGGTTGGAACGGATGCCATAGGTTTCCGACTCGCGCAGCGCGACCAGTTCGAACTGATCGGCGTCAGCTGCCACCACCCCGGCCGCCATCGCGATTTGTCCGCGAGGAATTGCCAGCGTCTGGATCACGGTACCCGTGGCCGGCTCCCACAACCAGTAACCGACCTGTTCGTGATAGGTTTTGGCCTGCTCCGGCTTATTGACAATAATCAAGTAGCGCAAGCCATAGAACAGCTGCGGCCCATTGGTGACCGGATCGATAGGTTGCAGCTCGATGCGTTCGACATAGGCCTGCTTGCGCGGGCCGTCCGCCTTGGGCTTGATGTCCAGCCCACGCTGCCCGGTCCAGATGCCGGCCATGCGCGTGAGCGGACCAAGATTGGCCAGAGTATTGCGATCAAAGCCTTCCGGCTCGGTGTAGATGTCGTTGGAAAATTCGCTCATACGGAATCCTGTTTTTGCTGATGAGCTCCATTGTATTGCGGAATTAGTGCGTAGGTGCAAGATGCTGCAAGCACAGTGCGGGCCGACGCAACCGGCATTACCCTCACCGCCAGCACACCCACCACGTTATTCAGGCGCATCCGGCACAGGACCAGCGCCTCCTCCTGCTGCGCCGCAAGTCGTAACTGCACGTCCTGACCTTGCGAGTGGCCATGGCTGCGCAGACTGATAAGGCGTAAATCGAGCCGGCGCACAATCGCCAGTACAGCTTCCAGGGTAGCAATCGGTGCATCATCGTCGATGCAGAATCGGAGGGTGGTCTGGTAAGTATTCATGCAGCCAGAATATCCGCTCCGAGCGGGAATAGGCTCCCGTTGTTTCGGGCATTAACCGTGTTTAGAGGAAGATTCCACTTCAAATGGTAAGATTTGCAGATAAATCACCTTTACTGAGGAGTGCGCATGGAAATTGACGAACTGGATCGCAAAATTTTGCGTGAATTGCGTCGTGACGGACGTATGAGCAATACCCGCCTGGCCGAAAAGGTGGGGCTGTCGACCACCCCGTGCTGGAACCGCGTGCGGGCACTGGAGGAAGGCGGGTTGATCGAGGGTTATACCGCCGTTTTGAGCCAGAAAGCACTCGGCTATCCGGATACAGTCATTATCGAAGTCACACTGGATCGCCATGATGACGATATTTTTGAAAAATTCGGTCAGGCTCTGGCTGACCTACCGGAAGTCATCGAAGCCTATTTGCTGACGGGTGAATACGACTATCTGATCAAAGTTGCCGTAGCCGGCACTGCCGGCTACGAGGAATTCTTGCGACGCAAACTCTATAAACTTCCGGGCTTGCGGCATAGCCGCTCCACCTTTGTTTTACGTTGTTTAAAACATAGTGTTTCAGTCGAGCCTTAGTCGCGGTGAATTTAATCAACATTAATAACTGCTCAATACTTAAAAGAGACACTTTTTCTATAGCGCTTGCCCCTCTATTTTTTCAATAGTAAATTAAAAAAACAGAATATCTCACAAAAGGGGAAACACAATGCGCATTAGCAAATTTACTGCTCTAGCAACATTATCGATTCTTTCATCCTCCGCTTATTCTGTAGAGAGTTCGTTTAGCGGATTTGCCCAGCTGACCGTCGGTCGCGTACTCAGTGGCGCCACCGATGGCAGTGTGCCCTACCAGATTAACGCCCAGCCGGGATACAGTTACAAATGTCCGTGCTTCACCGCCAATTATGAATATGTCGGCCTGTATGAGTACCACAAAACCCAGCTCCAGCCCGAGTCGCTCGCCGGCTTGCAGGGTAATTTCAAATTCACCCCCGACCTGTCGGCCACGGTGCAAGTGGTAGCACGTGGCGCCGATAGTTCGGTGAATGCTGACTGGGCCTACGGTAGCTACCGCATCAATGAAAATCTGACCCTGCAGGCGGGACGTAAGCGTCTGCCCCTCTACTACTACTCCGACTACATGTACGTCGGCTACGCCTACCCGTGGCTGCGCCCTTCCCAGGATCTGTACGCATGGCAGATCTACTCGTACGACGGCGCCAATTTGCTGTACACCAACAACATCGGCGACTGGACCTATACCGGCAACGTCTGGACCGGTCGCCGCAAGAGTAACGATAACCAGATGCTCGGGAATCTGTATTACACCAACCGTATCGATGAGTCGTGGAACAAGATGATCGGCGGCTATCTGGACGCCAGTAATGATATTTTCAGTGTGCGTGGCGTGTATATGCACACGGTGGTAGAACGTTATTCGGTGTTGAATGGGGTGCGTAGTCCTGCCATGTCCGGTGCGAATGGTAAATTGGTAAATGATGTCGGGCAGGCATTTTATGGCCTATCTTTAAATGTCGATTATAAAAACTGGCTATTACGCAGTGAAGTCAATTATATCGACCGACCATCGGTTAAAAATACCTTTATCGCCCAGTCATATTCCGGAGGCTATAAATTCGACCAGCATTCGGTGATGCTGTCGTGGTCGCAATTTACCGAACATTCCGATTACTGGCCAACCGGGGTCGAAAAACATAACACCACATCGCTCACTTACCGCTGGGACTTTGCTACCTCACAAGCGCTGAAGGTGCAATTCGATAAAATCAAGGACAAATCGAAATTCCAGTTCACTGGCGACGCCAACCTACTGGCGGCCTCGTGGCAAATGGTGTTCTGAATATAAAAAAACGACAATATTAGACAAATATACTCGGGAGTACATTTATGCAGCAATCCTTCATCAAACTGGCTATCGCCAGCACTCTGGTACTGACTGGTATCGCCTCGGCCGCCGAGATCGTGGTAGTGGTCAACCCCAAGAATCCTGCCACCCGGATGTTTTCGGAACAGGCTTCGCAGTTCTTCCTCGGTAAATCCACCATGTTTGTACCGCTCGATCAGTCCGAGAAGTCGCAGATCCGTACCGACTTCTACCAGCGCCTGTCGGGCAAGGATATCTCGCAGGTAAAAGCTGCCTGGGCCAAGATTATTTTTACCGGCAAAGGCGTCATGCCCGCCGAGTTACACTCGACGGCCGAGGTCAAGAAAGCGATTGCCAATGACATCAACGCGATTGGCTACATCGAGAAAAGTGCGGTCGATGATAGCGTCAAAGTGATACTGACATTGCCGTAACTGGCATCCGGGCTAGTGGCATGCGTACCGATAAGGACGCACTAAACATGCCACTGGCCCCTGCCGTCTGCCAGCTTGTCTCGGTTACAATGACGGCATGAATGCGAAAATTCTTTTCTTCCCCCTGGTGCTGCTGAACGCCGACTGTTTTGCAGCTGACAACGCCCCCGCACTAGGCTGGAACAACTCCGCCGAGCTGGGTGCCATCTCCACTTCCGGCAATACCGTCGGTAACTCCGTGACCGGCAAGCTTGATGCCCATCAGGAACTGCGCAACTGGAGTAATGAATATATTCTGGCCGGTTACTTCAAAGATGAAGAAATCAAACAGGCCAGCGGTGCGCGCGTGCGCCAGCGCTCGGCGCAGCGCTACTCGCTGTCCGGCAAAGCGGCATTTAAACTGCTGGAAGACCATAACCGGCTGTTTGCACTGGCCACCCACGTGGACGACCGCTTCGGCGCTTACACCCGCTATTCGACGCTCGGCGTCGGTTATGGTACGCAGGCTTATGCAACCACGGCCAGCACCATGGACGTGGAAATCGGTCCTGGCTATTTCCGCGGCGCACGCTCGACCGGCGTAACGG
This sequence comes from Burkholderiaceae bacterium, assembly GCA_019752915.1. Classification (GTDB taxonomy): domain Bacteria; phylum Pseudomonadota; class Gammaproteobacteria; order Burkholderiales; family Burkholderiaceae_D; genus Rugamonas. The sequence continues at coordinate 2,565 of JAIELO010000387.1, read as the reverse complement.
AAACGGGGATGACCATCCGTGGCGCTGCCAACATCAAGTGGAAGGTCAGCGATTCGGCCCAGATGTCGCAGAACATGATCGTCGAACGGGGCACGTCCAACGTTCACTCGCAAGCCGAGACGGCGTTGCGCGCCAAAATAAACGGCACAATGCAGATGAAAGCGGCCTACAGCATCCGCAACGATACCAGCGTGCCTGCCGATAAACGCAATACCGATACCCAGACTTCGCTCACGCTGGTCTATTCGTTCTGATTCTCTATTCCTCTCTGCCCATGAATACTCCCCGCATTTTCGGTACCCCACTGGCGCCTAACGCTACCAAGGTCATGCTGCTTGGCTCTGGTGAGCTTGGCAAAGAAGTGATCATCGCCCTGCAACGCCTGGGCGTTGAAGTGATCGCCGTCGACCGTTACCCTAACGCGCCCGGCCATCAGGTCGCCCACCGTGCACATGTCATTAACATGGCCGATGGCGCTGCGCTGGCCGCACTGATCGAGCAGGAGCAGCCGGATCTGGTGGTGCCGGAGATCGAGGCAATTGCCACCGACACGCTGGCAGCACTGGAACAGGCTGGCAAGATTACCTGTATTCCTACCGCCCGGGCCGCCCAGCTCACCATGAACCGCGAAGGCATCCGTTCGCTGGCCGCCGAGACCCTCGGACTGCCCACCTCGCCCTACCGCTACGCCAGCAGTCTGGCGGAGTTACAAGCCGCCTGCACCAGCATCGGCTTCCCATGCGTGATCAAACCGGTGATGTCCTCGTCCGGCAAAGGCCAGTCCAAGATCGACAGCGCCGATGAAGTGGCCGCCGCCTGGGCCTATGCTGCCGCCGGTAGCCGGGTCGATGCCGGGCGTGTGATCGTCGAGGGCTTTATCGATTTCGATTACGAAATCACCTTGCTCACAGTGCGTGCGCTGGGTGCCGACGGACAGGTGCAAACCGAGTTCTGCGAGCCGATCGGCCACGTGCAGGTGCAGGGCGACTATGTCGAATCGTGGCAGCCATGCCGTATGCATCCGGTCGCGCTGCAGCGCGCGCGCGAGATTGCCGCCAGTGTCACGGCCAACCTTGGCGGCCTGGGTCTGTTCGGCGTCGAGCTGTTCGTCAAGGACCAGATGGTGTGGTTCTCGGAAGTCAGCCCACGCCCCCACGATACCGGCATGGTCACCATGGCCACCCAGGTGCAGAGCGAGTTCGAACTGCATGCCAAAGCCATCCTCGGTCTGCCCGTCAATGTCGCACTGCGCACCCCGGGTGCATCGGCGGTGATCTATGGCCAGCATGAAGCGGCAGGCATTGGCTTCGCCGGTGTAGCCGCCGCGCTGCAGGTGCCGGGGAGCGATATCCGCCTGTTCGGCAAGCCGGAATCGTTCGCACGCCGGCGTATGGGAGTTGCGCTGGCCAGTGCTGCCGATGTCGAAACGGCGCGTACCCGCGCCAAAGAGGCTGCGGCACGGGTGCAGCCGCTACCACCGGGCTAAATACGGGCGTCTCGCCCTCGCGCGGCGCCACCGGCCTCCCCGGCGGCGCGACTATACACACCCGCTCGCCAAGTAATTCGCCGGGTTTCGGGGTATAGTAGTTGCCATCTAGATAGCCCAGTTCACTTTCATGCCGTTTGCACCGACCTCCACTGCGAACCCCAGATTGCCCTATCTGGCGCTGCTGATGGCACTCACGGCGTGCTATTTTCTGCTGGCGCGCGCCAGTCTGGTCCTGGCGTTCGGGCATAGTAACGCCACTCCCGTCTGGCCGCCGTCGGGCATTGCGCTCGCCGCGATGCTGGCGTACGGCTATCGCATCGCGCCGGCGATTCTGATCGGCGCCAGTTTTGCCAACCTGACCACTTTTATTGCCAATGGGCTCGGTCCGGATCTATCGACGATGGTGATGTCGGTCCTGATTGGCGCCGGAAACACCCTCGAAGCGCTGGCTGGCACCTGGCTGGCGCGCCGTTATGCGTGCGCAACCCAGCCATTTTCGCAACTCCAGGATGTCTATAAATTTGCCCTGATCGCACTGCTGATGTGTGCGCTGGGCGCCGTGCTGGGTACCAGTATTCTCGCCTTCGGCGGACTGCTTAGCCCGGCAGCGCTCACCACCGTACTGCTGACCTGGTGGGTCGGCGATGTGGGCGGCGTCATCCTGCTCACCCCGGCACTGCTGGCCTGGTCGCGCAGCCATGCACCCTATCGCGCTTCGCTGCGCGCACTGCTGGCACTGACAGTACTGGCGGCAATGGTGGCCGGCATCTTTGCGCGCCATTACCGGGCCGACGATGGTCAGGGCTGGCTACCCTATCTGTTAGTTCTGTGCGTGGCCTGGGCCGCCCAGCAATTCGGACAGCGCGGCGCCAGTCTGTGCTGCCTGCTGATCGCCGCCGCTGCCGTGCTGTGCACCGTGCACGGACTGGGTCCTTTTGCGGTGGGCACCCTGAACGATGCGCTGATTGCACTGTCCAGCTTTATCGTACTGTGCAGTCTGATCGGCATGGTACTGAGTGCTGACGACTACGAACGCCGGCGCCTGCATGGCGCTTTGCAGGGGCGCAGTGCCGCGC
>JAIELO010000143.1 GCA_019752915.1 Burkholderiaceae bacterium | reverse complement strand
GAGCGTGCCGAGCGCTGCGCCCGTATGCAGCACCCAGTCCAGTAGCGGATCGGTACGCACGATGTAGGGCGTCGCTTGCAGTTGCACGTAGACGCGCTGCGGGCCGTTCTGGAAATACCAGCAGCCACGCGCATCGGCGGCATAATTGCGGTCGATAAAACTGCACAGGGCGACATGCTGTAATTTGTCGCCGGGCAGATTCAGGTGCTGGGCGCGTTCGTCGCGCATACGCCAGTGTCCGCGCGCGTCCAGTAGCAGCCAGCCGTAGCAGTGTGGCACGTTGGGCCATTTGGCCAGTGCCTGTTTGACGATCTCATCCATGTCGGGGACTTTCTGTAAAAGGTGCGGCGCCCCCGGTCATGAAATGCAGCAGGCGTTGCGGCAGCCAGTGCAGACTGCCCGGCGGTGCGCCGGTGGCAAAGCCGACGTGGCCACCACGGGCCGGATAGTCGAGTTGTACGCAGGCGGCGGCCTGCTGCGGCAGATACTGGCCGGGCAGGAAGGGATCGTTGCGGGCATTCAGCACCAGTGTCGGCACGCGGATGTCGTTCAGTACATGCTTGGCACTGGCGCGGTGCCAGTAGTCTTCGGTATTGCGGTAACCATGCAGCGGCGCCGTGACGACGTTGTCGAATTCATACAGATTGCGTGCCGCCTGGAGGGCCTGCAAGTCGAATAAACGGGGGTACTGCTGTAGTTTGGCTACGCACTTCGGTTTCAGGGTTTGCAGAAACATGCGCGTGTACAACAGGTTGAAGCCGCGCGACAGGGCTGCGCCACCCTGTGCCAGATCGAGCGGGGCGGACACGGCGCAGGCAGCATCGACCAGTGCCGCCTGATGACCGGATTCGCCGAGCCAGCGCAGCAGGGCATTGCCGCCCAGTGAGACCCCGGCGGCGTAGAACTTGCCCGTGTGGCGGGTGTGCAGACGGCGGATGATCCAGTCGATTTCGGTGGCGTCGCCCGAGTGGTAGAAGCGCGGTGCGCGGTTCGGTTCGCCCGAGCAGCCACGGAAATGGGGTACCGCGCCGGACCAGCCGCGCGCGGCCACGGCGGCCATCAGGGCGCGTGCGTAATGGCTGTTCGAGCTGCCTTCCAGACCGTGGAATAGCACCACCAGCGGCTTGCCCGGCGCGCCATCGACAAAGTCGACGTCGACAAAGTCGCCGTCCGGGCTATCCCAGCGCTCGCGCCGCATGGGCACGGCCGGCTTGCGCAGGCACAGCGCCGGATAGATGGTTTGCAGATGGCCGCTGGGCAGCCAGCCGGGCGCGGGATAGTCCACCGGGGCTTCAGTGCAGTACCTGGCTGCGCGCTTCGGTCGGCACCGGGCCGGGTGCGAGCGAGACATGGTGCAGCACGATGCGCCAGCCGCGCGGCGTTTTCAGGTAGACATTGGTGGCCAGCAGATGCACTTCATCCTGCTGGGCGGTGCTGCTGATCTCGACGACGGTATGCACCGAGCTCATCAGGTTGTGGCTGGTATGCAGCTGGATCGGCATGATGTGCAGACCGCCATGCTCGAGGATGGCGGCCCAGGCAGCGCGGATCGCGCCGTGGCCGATCAGGCGCGGGCCGCCCGGATGGATGCAGACGATTTCATCATCGTCAGCCCACAGCGCCATCAGCGCGTCGAGATCGGCGCGGTTGAGGGCATCGTAAAACGCCGCCTCGGTTTCGGCGGCACTGCCATGCAACTGCTTGACACGTTTGGCGGGCATGCGGGCTCCGTGTAGCCGGGGATTAGTGGTGGCCGACCACGGTGCCCGGCTTCAGGCGGTAGGCGGTGCCGCAGTACGGGCACTTGGCTTCGCCGTGGTGGAAGTCGAGGAACACGCGCGGATGGGACGACCACAGCGGCATGGCTGGGTTAGGGCAGTGCGCCGGCAAGTCCTTGCCTTCGAGTTCGACTGCAGGGGCGGTGTTAGCGGACGTTGCGGACGTGGTGGCGGTGGTCATGTGGTGTGCTCCGAAGGCTAAAGGAAACCACGATTTTAACGGATTCGCGCATAGAGCAAAAATCATCGGTAAAATAGCGCCTCTGCCGTCCCGCTGCGCCCTGCCATGTGGCAGGAATGCTACATGAATTCGCCAATGACCAAAGTGAGCAGCGCCCAACCATCCCCGCACCCGTCTGCCGACCCTGCTGCCCTTGCAGAGACTGGCCTGACGCCCTGCGTCGCCACCCATCACGAGCCGTCATGGCGTGCCGGTCTGAAGGTCGGCATGCCTACCTTGTTCGGCATCGGCGCCTGGGGGCTGGTGGTCGGCATCGCCATGGTGAAAAGTGGTCTGAGCGTGCCGCAGGCACTGGGTATGACCTTGCTGGTGTTCGCCGGTTCGGCCCAGCTGGCTGCTTTGCCGCTGATCGCCAGCCATGCGCCGATCTGGGTCATTTTCGCCACCGCGCTGGTGGTCAATCTGCGTTTCGTGATTTTTTCCGCCGTGCTGGCGCCCCATTTTTCCCAGTTACCGTGGCGCAAACGCTTCCTGCTCGGCTATGTGTCGGGCGATATGTCGGTGGCGCTGTTCCTGCATAAATATCCTGATCCGGCCCCGCAAGTGGGCAAGCTGTCGTATCTGAAGGGCTTGCTGTATCCGAACTGGGCCTCGTGGCAGATCGGTTCCATCGCCGGGATACTGGTAGGCAGTGCCGTGCCGGCCGAATGGGGACTGGGTTTTGCCGGTACGCTGGCCATCATCTGCGTGATGGTGCCGCTGATGCAGGGGCGTCCGGCGCTGTGCGGCGTGCTGGTGGCCGGTGCGGTCGCGGTGGCCGCGGCCGGACTGCCGTATAAACTGGGGCTGCTGCTGGCGGTCTTGCTGGGCATGCTGACCGCCATGGCGGTCGAAGAAGGTACCGAGAAATGGCGGCAGCGACATGAGTGACTGGGAAATCTGGCTGGTGATCGGGGTGCTGGCACTGGCCACCGCGGCGGCGCGTAGTTCATTCTGGCTGGTGGGGCATCACATCACGATTCCGAAGCGGGTGCAGGAGATGCTGCGCTATGCACCGGCCTGCGCGCTGGCGGCGATTGTGGCACCCGATCTGGTACTGGTCGAGGGCCAGCCACTGTTGGACTTGAGCAACATCAAACTGGTCGCTGGTATTGTCGCTACCATCTTTTATTTGCTGCGGCGCAATATGTTGCAAACCATCGTGTTCGGTATGCTGTTTTACACGGCTTTACGCTTGATGCATGTATTTTAATAACAGGGATTTGGCAGCCAGCTTGCGGTAAAATAACGCACTTTCTACAACTCGACCTTTGGGGTGCCATGTCCGCTGTTTTGAACTTCATCCGCCTGCAAGACCTGATCGCTCAGAATGCGCTGCAAGGTCAGCGTGTTTTCATCCGCGCCGACTTGAACGTGCCGCAAGATGACGCTGGCAACATTACCGAAGACACCCGTATCCGCGCCTCCGTGCCGGCCATCCGCGCCGCCGCTGCTGCCGGCGCGAAAGTGATGGTGACCTCCCATCTGGGCCGTCCCACCGAAGGCGAGTTCAAAGCCGAAGACAGCCTGGCGCCGGTCGCTGCCCGTCTGGCCGAATTGCTGGGTCAGCCGGTCGAACTGAAGCAGAACTGGGTCGATGGCGCCGGTCTGGAAAACCTGCAAGCCGGTCAAGTGGTATTACTGGAAAACGTGCGCGTCAACCGCGGCGAAAAGAAAAACAGCGATGAACTGGCGCAGAAAATGGCCCAGCTGTGTGACGTGTATGTCAATGACGCGTTCGGCACCGCCCACCGCGCCGAAGCCTCCACCCACGGCATCGCCAAATTTGCACCGATCGCTTGCGCCGGCCCGCTGCTGGCTGCCGAACTCGACGCACTGGGCAAAGCGCTGGGCGCACCAGCCCGTCCGCTGCTGGCCATCGTGGCTGGTTCCAAAGTCTCGTCCAAGCTGTCGATCCTGAAAGCACTGGCCGACAAGGTCGACAATCTGATCGTCGGCGGCGGCATTGCCAACACCTTCATGAAGGCCGTCGGCCTGAACATCGGCAAGTCGCTGGTGGAAAACGATCTGGTGGACGAAGCGCGCGCGATTATTGACCTGATGGCCAAGCGCGGCGCGCAAGTGCCGATTCCGGTCGATGTGGTGTGCGCCAAAGAATTTTCGCCAACCGCTGTGGCCACCGTCAAGGCCGTGGCCGACGTGGCAGACGACGACATGATTCTCGACATCGGCCCGCAAACCGCGGCAACCCTGGCTGCCCAGATCGGCGTGGCCGGTACCATCGTCTGGAACGGCCCGGTCGGCGTGTTCGAGTTCGATCAGTTCGGTGAAGGCACCAAGACGCTGGCGCTGGCCATCGCCAATTCGCCAGCCTTCTCGATTGCCGGTGGTGGTGACACGCTGGCTGCGATTGCCAAATACGATATCGGTAGCAAGATCGGTTACATCTCGACCGGTGGCGGCGCTTTCCTGGAATTCCTGGAAGGCAAAACCCTGCCAGCGGTAGAAATTCTGGTTCAGCGTGCGGCGGTGCAGTAATCCGGCACACGCTTTAACGGGGGAGGGGAGCAAAAAGCACGCTCGTGCGATGTAGCAAATTAACAGTAAAATCGAGTTAATGCCTGAGAATGGCTAGATTTTCGTAGCTTTGCTACATTTCTGGTCTTGCTACACCCACAGCGCAGCTGTTCCGCTCCCCCTCGTTCGGGGAGTGTTTGCTAGCCCTAACGCCCAAGGATGACTATGTCCCGTAGTACTAAAATTGTCGCAACGATAGGCCCAGCCTCTACTGATTTCAACGTCCTGGTCCAGATGATCCGGGCCGGAGTGGATGTGGTTCGTCTGAACTTCTCGCACGGTAAGGCGCAGGATCACATCGATCGCGCCCGTCTGGTGCGCGAAGCCGCTGCCGAAGTGGGCCGCGAAGTGGCCATCATGGCCGACATGCAGGGTCCGAAAATCCGCGTTGGCAAGTTTGAAAATGGTAAGATTGACCTGGCGAACGGCGATAAATTCATCCTCGACGCCAAGTGGGGTGAAAATGGCGAACTCGGCAATCAAGAGCGCGTCGGCCTCGATTACAAGGCGCTGCCGCAGGATTTGCGCGCTGGCGACAAGCTGTTGCTCAATGACGGCCTGATCGTGCTGACGGTCGACAAAGTGGTTGGCCATGAAATTTTTACCACCGTGAAAATCGGCGGCGAGTTGTCCAATAACAAGGGCATCAATCGCCAGGGCGGCGGCCTGACTGCACCGGCCCTGACCGCCAAGGACATGGAAGATATCAAGACGGCCATGAGTTTCCAGTGTGATTACCTGGCAATCTCGTTCCCGAAAAGCGCCACCGATATGGAAATGGCGCGCCAGCTGGCCAATATCGCCGGCGAGCCGTTCGGCCACAAGCCGCTGATGATCGCCAAGATCGAGCGCGCCGAAGCGATCCCTGTGCTGCAGGAGATCCTCGACGCTTCCGACGGCATCATGGTGGCCCGTGGCGATCTGGCGGTGGAAGTGGGCAACGCGGCGGTGCCGGCGCTGCAGAAGCGCATGATACGCATGGCGCGCGAGTCGAACAAGCTGGCGATCACCGCGACCCAGATGATGGAGTCGATGATCTTCAACGCCGTGCCGACCCGCGCCGAAGTATCGGACGTGGCCAACGCGGTGCTGGACGGCACGGATGCGGTGATGACCTCGGCGGAAACCGCGTCGGGCCGTTATCCGATTGAAACGGTGGAAATGATGGCCGCCATTTGCGTGGAAGCCGAGCAGTCCGAGTACAACAAGCTCGACGCCGACTTCCTCAATGCGACCTTCACCCGGATCGACCAGTCGATCGCCTATGCTGCCCTGTTTACCGCCCACCATCTGGCGGTGAAGGCGATTGTGGCGCTGACGGAATCCGGTTCGACGGCGTTGTGGATGAGCCGTCACAATATTGATACGCCGATTTACGCCCTGACGCCGAGCGTGCTGACCTTGCGCAAGATTGCGCTGTACCGCAACGTCAAGGCCTACAATCTGCTGCAGACGGCCGATAGTGCCGTGGTGTTGAAACAGGCCGAAGACTTGCTGGTCGAACGCGGTATCGTCAAAAAAGGCGACATGATCGTGGTCACCTGGGGCGAGCCGATGGGGCAGGTTGGCGGCACCAACGCGCTGAAGATCGTCAAAGTTGGCGAATTCAGTGCGCTGAAATAAGTAAGCCCGGTAGCGTCGCCCCCGCGGAACGGGGGCGGCCTCGCTCCGGCAACCAGATTTTTTTATTGTTTGGAGTACTACCATGTCCCTCGTATCCATGCGTCAACTGCTGGACCATGCTGCTGAAAACGGTTATGGCATCCCTGCTTTCAACGTCAACAATCTGGAGCAAGTGCAAGCCATTATGGCCGCTGCCGATGCCCTGAACGCTCCGGTGATCATGCAAGCTTCGGCTGGCGCCCGTAAGTACGCCGGTGAAGCGTTCCTGCGTCACCTGATCGACGCTGCTGTCGAAGCCTACCCGCACATCCCGGTCGTGATGCACCAGGACCACGGCCAGTCGCCAGCGGTCTGCCAGGCGGCCATCCGCTCCGGTTTCACCTCGGTGATGATGGACGGTTCGCTGGAAGCCGACGGTAAATCGGTGGCTTCCTACGAATACAACATCGAAGTCTCGAAAGAAGTGGTGAAGTTCTCGCACGCTATCGGCGTGACGGTGGAAGCCGAACTGGGCGTGCTCGGTTCGCTGGAAACCATGAAGGGCGACAAGGAAGACGGCCACGGCGCGGACGGCACCATGACCCGCGAACAGCTGTTGACCGACGTGGCCCAGGCTGCCGACTTCGTGCAGCGTACCCAGTGCGACGCACTGGCGATCGCCATCGGTACCTCGCACGGCGCCTACAAGTTCACCCGCAAGCCTACCGGTGACATTCTGGCCATCGACCGCATCAAGGAAATCCACGCACGTATCCCGAA
>JAIELO010000108.1 GCA_019752915.1 Burkholderiaceae bacterium | reverse complement strand
AAGTTTCACGAAGACTAGCTTCGTGTGCACTTTCATCAAACGTCCACACTTATCGACTGTAAATTTTTAAAGAACTTTATTCGGTACTGCTTGCTGAGAAGCGTTGTGTTCATCAGCGAAGAGGCAAGATTATGAGGCGTTTCGTTCATCCCGTCAAGCTCTTCTTTTCCCCACTTCACTCAGCGCTAGGCGCCTTGTTCTGCGAGGGGGCGAACTATAGCAAGGGAAGCGCTGCCTGACAAGGGTAAAATACTGCCTTTGCCTGTTCACGACGCCGCACCATGACTATTCTGCTGACTACTTTAAATGCGCGCTATACCCATGCCTCGCTGGGATTGCGCTATCTGCTCGCCAATATGGGCGAACTGCAGGAGCAGACTAAACTGCAGGAATTCGTGATTGGTGCGAAGACCACCGAGATCGTCGAACGCATTCTGGCCCATGCGCCGCGCATCGTCGGCTTTGGCGTCTATATATGGAACGTCGAAGAAACCACCCGCGTGATCGCCATGCTCAAACGTGTGGCACCGCAGGTGGTGGTGGTACTGGGCGGCCCGGAAGTCTCACACGAATCGAACGAGCAGGAGATCGTCAAACTCTCCGACTATCTGATTACCGGCTGGGGCGACGTCACCTTCCCTAAGCTGTGCGGCGAAATCCTCAACGGCCCCAAGCCACTGATGAAGGTTCATGCGGGCGTACAGCCTCCTATGGATCAGATCAAACTGCCCTACGCTCTATATAGTGACAGCGACATCAAAAACCGCACCATTTACGTGGAAGCCTCGCGTGGCTGCCCGTTCAAGTGCGAGTTCTGCCTGTCCGCACTCGATAAGACCGCGTGGCCGTTCCCGCTCGATGACTTTCTGGCGGAGATGGAAGCCCTGCACGCACGCGGCGCACGTCTCTTTAAGTTTGTCGACCGTACCTTCAATCTGAATATCAAGACCAGCTTGAAGATCATGCAGTTCTTCCTCGATAAACTGGCAGCGCACCCGGACGATCCGGTCTATGCGCACTTCGAACTGGTCCCCGATCACCTGCCGGACGCGCTTAAAGAAGGCATCAGCAAATTCCCGCCCGGCGCACTACAGTTCGAGATCGGCATCCAGAGCTTTAATCCGGCGGTGCAGACGCTGGTCAGCCGCAAGCAGGATAACCAGAAGGCCGCCGACAATATCCGCTGGCTCACCGAGCAGTCCAACGCCCACATGCACGTCGACCTGATTGCCGGCCTGCCCGGCGAGACCGTCGCCAGCTTTGCCGAAGGCTTTAATAAACTCTGGGCACTGAATCCCCATGAAATCCAGTTCGGCATTCTGAAGCGCCTGCGCGGCACTCCCATCATCCGCCACACCGAAGAATACGCGCTGACGTTCGAGCCCTACGCGCCTTACACCATTCTGGCCAACCGCGATATCGACTTCGCCACCATGCAGCGACTGGTGCGCTTTGCCCGTTACTGGGATCTGGTGGCCAATTCTGGCCGCTTTGGCAACACCCTGCCGGTGCTGCTCGGTGACGATGCCTTTGGCCAGTTCATGGCCTTCTCGGACTGGCTGTATGCAAATACCGACGCTACCCACCGGATTGCGCTCGATCGTCTGGCAGCCATGGTGACACGCTGGCTGCAAACGCAGGGCATGGATAAAGCGGCCGCAGAGGCCCTGCTGGCCAGTGATTATGCGGGTCGCAATGAATCCGGTTCACGTCTGAAACCGGCCGGTGCGACCACTGGCAGCGCCGAGACCGCAGCCCCTTCACGGCAGGCGCGCCATCTGGCCGCCTGAGTACTGTCCTGCAACGCTCGCTATGGATAGGTAGCGGTCGAGGCCAAAGTCCCTTAAACTGACAGCATGCCTATTGCCAAAGAGCCTATTCTGACACTTGCACAAGCTACCGCCACGGGGCCTTCGGTCACGGCGGGCGGTACGTGGCAGGTGCACGCGCTGGCGCAGGGTCAGGCCATGGCGGCAATTCAGGCGCAACTACTCAAACTCAAAGGCCAGTCGGCACAGTGGGATCTGCGTGCCATCGACAGCATGGACCACATCGGCGCCCAGCTACTCTGGAACGCCTGGGGTAAAACCCGCCCCGCCCAGCTGCAACTGGCCCCCGCGCAGGAAGAATTCTTCGCCCGGCTGGAGGCGGCCGGCAAGCTGGAACTGCCTTCCACCCGACCGGAACGACTGACCTGGATCATGAAGCTGGGTTTCATGATGCTGGATTTTTTCCAGCATCTGTACGGTTTCATCCGCCTGGTTGGGCAAGTGGTGATCGATGCGGGACGCTTTGCGCGCGCGCCCATGCGCGGCCCATGGAAAGAAATCTCCGCAAATATCTTCCACGCCGGCTTTCAGGCGCTCGGCATTACCGCGCTGGTCGGCTTTCTGATCGGGGTAGTACTGTCCTACCTGTCGGCCCAGCAGCTACGTGCTTTTGGTGGTGACATCTATCTGGTCAATCTGCTGGGCATGAGTATCATCCGCGAACTGGGGCCGCTGCTGGCGGCGATTCTGGTGGCAGGGCGTTCCGGCTCCTCGATCACTGCGCAACTGGGCGTGATGCGGGTGACGGAAGAACTGGACGCGATGCTGGTGATGGGCATCTCGCACGGCTTCCGGCTGGTGCTGCCGAAAGTGCTAGCCCTCGCCGTCTCCATGCCGCTACTGGTAATCTGGACCGATACCATGGCACTGATCGGCGGCATGGCGTCGGCCCGTGTGGAACTCAATCTGTCGCCCGAATACTTCATCAGCAAGTTGCCCGATGCGGTACCGCTGGCCAATTACATGATCGGGCTAGGCAAAGGCGTGGTGTTCGGCATGCTGATTGCGCTGGTGTCCTGCCACTTCGGCCTGCGCATCAAACCGAATACGGAAAGTCTGGGACGCGGCACCACCACCTCGGTGGTCACTGCGATTACCGTGGTGATTCTGGCGGACGCGGTGTTCGCCATCGTATTTAGCGGCGTGGGGTTCTTCTGATGGCAAATCCGGCACTGGTCCCCGAACGCAGTTGTGGCGGCAGCCGAGGCGATGGCACGCTGACGCTCGATGGCAGCGTGCCGATCGTCGAAATCACCGGCCTGTGGACCAAGTATGGCCGCACGGTGGTGCATCAGGACTTGAATCTGGAAATCCAGCAAGGCGAAATTCTCTCCATCGTGGGCGGCTCGGGTACCGGCAAGACCACCCTGCTGCGCCAGATGCTGGGACTGGAGTCACCCGCGCGCGGCTGCGTACGGGTGTTCGGTGAAGACATCAGCGAAATCAATGCCGACCAGTTGCAGCAATTGCGCAACCACTGGGGCATGCTGTTCCAGCAAGGTGCCCTGTATTCCGCGCTGACGGTGCTGGAAAATATCGCCCAGCCCATGCGCGAGCTACACAAGCTGCCCGATGAACTGATTGTCGACGCGGTGCTGCTGAAAATGAATATGGTCGGTCTCGGCCCCGAACACGCCAACAAAATGCCGTCCGATCTGTCCGGCGGCATGGTGAAACGGGTGGCGCTGGCGCGCGCGCTGGCGCTGGAGCCGAAACTGCTATTCCTCGACGAACCCACCGCAGGTCTCGATCCCGACCTGTCGGAAGCATTCGTCAGTCTGATCAAATCGCTGCACCGCGAGCTCGGTCTGACAGTGGTGATGGTCACCCACGACCTCGACACCCTGTTCGCCCTGTCCACCCGCATCGCCGTGCTGGCAGAAAAACACGTGATCGCGCTTGGCACACTGCAGGAAGTGCTGCAAGTCGATCACCCCTTCGTCCACGAATTCTTCCTCGGCGATCGCGGCCGCCGCGCGCTGGAAGCACTGGATGAAAAATCCACTCAGGAGCAATGATGGAAAACCGATCCCATGCCCTTACCACCGGCTTCTTCACAATCACCCTGCTGATTGCCGCCGTGCTGTTTGGCCTCTGGTTCAACCGCGACCGCGTCGAACGCGCACCGTATGTGCTGGCTACCACCCGCCCGATCCCGGGCTTAAATCCGCAGGCGCCAGTGCGCTACCGTGGCCTGCAGGTCGGCAAAGTAGGTAGTATCGCGTTTGATCCGAACGTGACCGGCCAGATCCTGATTACCCTGAACATCAACAAGGACGCGCCCATCACCCGCAGCACCTTTGCCACCCTCGGTTATCAGGGTGTGACGGGGATCGCCTTCATCCAGCTCGACGACGATGCCGTCGGCTCGCCACGACTGGCCACCAATAGCGATGCACCGGCCCGCGTGCCGCTGCGTCCGGGCCTGTTCGACGTGCTGGAAAGCCGCGGCAAAGCCATTCTCGATCAATCGGAACTGGTCACGAAAAAACTCAACACCCTGCTAAACGAGCAGAATCAGCGCGTGATTATCGGTGCGTTCAGCGATCTGAGCGCCACGGCGCAAGCGTATCGCGCCCTGCCGGAACAGCTGCAACCAACGCTGGAACGCTTGCCGCAACTGGCGGATCAGGCCCAGCAGACACTGAAAAGTTTTAACCGCGTGGCCGGCAATGCCGACCAGTTAATCGGACAATTACAGTCGCCCAATGGCCCGCTGGCGCGCCTCAATAACACGGCAGACCACATCAGCGACTCGGTGGAAGCGCTGGCCGGCGAACTGGAACTCGACACCCTGCCGCAAGTGAACTCGCTGTCCGACGACACGCGCGCCTCGATGCGTGCGCTGCGCAAGACGATGAACAAGATTAACGACCGCCCGCAAAGCCTGATCTTCGGCGCCCCCGGCACGCCGCCCGGCCCCGGTGAAGCCGGTTTTTCCGCTCCCTCCAAATGAGGCCTACCGCGATGACCACCTCCCTCCGCACTCTGCTCGCCCTGTCTACCTGCGCCCTGCTGCTGGGTGGCTGCGCCAGCGCGCCACCAGCCACCGCCCGCTATGATTTCGGCCCTTTACCGACTGCGGCTGCGAATGCGGCTGCGGCTACCAGCGCCGCACCGGCTGGCAGCAACCCGATCGGCACCCTGATGGTGGCCGACCTGAGTGGTCCGGCCTCGCTCGACAGTGAGCATATGCAATACCGCCTGCTGTATGCGGATGCCCGCCAAACCCGCCCGTATGCGCATAATCAGTGGGCCGCCACGCCGTTCCAGTTACTCGGTCAGCGTCTGCGTAGCAGCTTTGCCCAGTCCGGCGTGAAAGTGCTAGCCACTACCGACGCCATCACCAACCCCACCGTGCTGCGCATGGAGGTCAACGAATTCGCCCAGAATTTCGACAGCGCTACCAGCAGCTATGGCGTGATCAATGTGCGCGCCTCGCTGTTCCGCCAGCACCGCCTGATCGACCAGCGCACCTTCCAGCGCAGTGTCGCCGCGCCGACTGCCGATGCCGCCGGCGGCGCGCAGGCACTGGCCGCCGCCAGCGATGCACTGGCCGCCGACCTGCTGGTCTGGCTGAATACTATTACGCCGCAGAATACGGCGCGCTAAGGCCAGCCCGTGGAAGCCAGCACCGCCGTGAGCAAAACCTCGCCCCTGACCCGGGCGGCGCTGCTGGTCTACATCCTGCTGATTGTGTACGCCAGCTGGTTTCCGTTCACCGGCTGGCACAATCAGGGCCTGTCGCCATTCATCTTCCTCGAGCACGGCGACCTGCCACGCTACTGGACCCGTTTTGACGCCGTCATCAACGTGATCGGCTATATGCCGCTGGGTACGCTGATCGTCTACGCACTCTACCCGCGTCTGCAGGGCGGATGGGCAATGCTGCTGGCCAGCGCCGGCGGTGTCTTGCTATCGGGGCTGATGGAGGGCGTGCAGACCTACCTGCCCAGCCGGGTTTCCTCGAATCTGGATTTCTATACCAACAGCGTCGGCTGCATGCTGGGCGCCGTGATCGGCGTGCTGACGGTGCGCCGCCTGCTCGACCAGAGCCAGCTGCAGCGCCTGCGCAAAAGCTGGTTCACGCCCCATGCCAGCCACGGCCTGGTGCTGCTGGCGCTGTGGCCGCTAGCGCAGATCTACCCGCAAAGTTTCCTGTTCGGACTGGGGCAGATCCTGCCGATACTGTCCGAATGGCTGTCGCAACTACTCGACGCCGACATCGATCTGGCCCAGTATCTGCGGCCCGACAGCGTGCTGACGGTGGAACAATACTGGCTGTCGGAAACCATCATCACCGCTTGCGGCATGGTCGGTGCAGCACTGACGCTGCTCTGCCTGCTGCGCAAACCTGCTCCGCGCGGCCTGCTGGTGGCCGGGCTGATCGGCTCGGCCGTGATCGTCAAAGCCCTCGCCACGGCGCTGCTGTTCTCGCCGGAAAACGCCTTCGTCTGGGTCACGCCCGGCGCCGAAGGAGGCTTCCTGATCGGTGCCATCATGCTGGCCGGCCTGACATTTGCGCCGCCACTGGCGCAGCGACGGCTGGCACTGACTACTTTGCTACTGAGTCTGGTGATCATCAACACCACACCGGCCAACCCGTATTTCGTGGTCACGCTGCAATCCTGGGTGCAGGGGAAATTCCTCAATTTCAACGGCGCCGCCCAGTTCCTCACCCTGCTCTGGCCGCTGGCCGCGCTCTGGTTCCTGTGGCTGCCCGCGCACCGCCAGGCGGCCCCTGAGGTATCATAGCGCCACCTTAGCTTCCCAGACTTGCGAGATTGCGCCATGAGCGATACCCCGTACTTCAAGCACCACGTATTTTTCTGCCTGAACCAGCGCGACGATGGCCGTAGCAGCTGTGGCGAACACGCCGCTAGCGCCGCCCAGAAACACGCCAAACAGCGTTGCAAGGAGCTGAACCTGAACGGCGCCGGCAAAGTGCGCATCAATCAGGCCGGTTGCCTCGACCGTTGCGAACAGGGGCCAGTGCTGGTGGTCTATCCGGAAGGCACCTGGTACACCTACGTCGACAACAGCGATATCGATGAAATCATCGACAGCCATCTGGTCAAAGGCCAGCATGTCGAACGCCTCA
>JAIELO010000427.1 GCA_019752915.1 Burkholderiaceae bacterium | reverse complement strand
AGATCCGACATCCTAAACCGGGGTCAGATCCGACATCCGGACACAAGCTCTGCTGTCGCTGTCCGAGACCAGCTCAGCTCGTGTCTGAATGTCGGATCTGACCCCGGTTGTTTGTTGCTTAGTGGATCAGGACTTCGTGCAGGCTGGCGCGCTGGTCGGCGTAGAGTTTGACGACGGTGGAGGTGCGGGTGCCGTAGGCGGGGCTTTCGATGCGCACGGCGGACAGCATGCGTTCGACGTCGAGCGGGACGCCGGTCTCCGGCAGGCGCATGTCCGGGGCCGGACTGGTGTCGGAGAGCATTTCGAAGAAGGCGTCGTCGGGCGCGCCCAGACACAATAGACTGGCAAACTGGGCCTTGGTCTTGAGCACTTTCGGCCACGGGGCGTCGAGCAGGGCGTTCGAGAGGCCGTAGACGCCCGGTGCCAGCGCTACGCCGTTGCGCGGATCGGCGTCGCCGCGGTTCGAATACCAGATCAGGCTCAGACCATCACTGAGTATCAGATTGAAGCCATTGTAGTCAGCTGCACGCGGGCGGATCTGCGCGACATATTCCTGTGGTGTCATGCTGCCTGCGAGGAAGTCGGCGACCAGCTGGCCGCGCGAGGGCGCCTGCTCGCGGTGCTCGGACGGGGCGCGGATGTTGGTGATGGCGGCGAAGCGTGCGGCGGTGGCACCATCTTCGGCGCGGGTGATACCCATCCAGCTGCCGCCCGCCTGCAGGTCACGCCCCGCATAGATGCGCGGATGCTCGGGCCAGTAACCGGCCGGTGCGGTCGCACGCTGGTAGAACTCGTCGCGATTGGCTGCGGCGATCAAAGGGACGGCGGGTAGCACTTGCCAGGCAAAAACGATCAGGCACATGGGGCGACATCCACAAATATTTCCGTGTGACGTGGCCCGCTGATCAACTGCGCGAACGCGGCGCCATCGAGCGCCGCGGACAGCCTATCGTCAAACCCGGGGGGCGTCGCTTCGTACACTTCCATCCAGGTCTGCAGGCCGTCTTTGCTGCCGGGGCGGCGCTTGAGCGCGCTGCGCACGCCATGCGCGGCGCTCAGTTGCGCCTGCATGGCGGCGATTTGCGGCGCCAATGCGGCAGCGTCCGCTTCCTTGACGCGGTAATAGATAAACAGATCCATATCAGAGATCGAGCGCGTCCAGCACGTAGGGCATGCTGTGGAATGCCAGTTCCGGGCCGCTGGCGCTGCCCAGCCGTACCGAGGCGGCTTCGATGGCGGCCAGTTTCATTTCCACCAGCGCGTCAACGCCGCCACGACCATTCGGCGCGGTGTTGACGATCATCCCGCACGGTTGCTCGGGATCGGCGGTGGCATACACTTCAGAGCCAGCGATGGCGGCACTATCGTTGATGGTGACCAGTGTGGTGCGCCGCTTGAGCTTGCCCAGATACTGGCTACGCGCGACGATTTCCTGCCCCGGATAGCAGCCTTTTTTGAAGTTGACGCCACCGAGTAATTCGAAATTGACCATTTGCGGAACAAACTGTTCCTGGGTGGCTTTGCCGATTTGCGGCACGCCGGCGTGAATGGCGGACAGTTGCCAGGCATGCGCATCGCCGACCGCCAGGCGCAGTGCCAGTTCCGGCAGCACCGTTTGCGCGACTTCCGCGCTCATCAGCCATTGGTAGCGTGGCGCGCCGAAGGCATCGGCGACGCGGATCAGGGTGCCCAGTGGATGCTCGAGTTTGGCGTAGGGGCGCGCAGGCAACGGCTCGAACCAGTTCTGCAGAACGGCTTCGGCCAGACCGCCGCCCAATCCGATGACGACCTGATGGGCCGGCAGTGCGCTAGCATCGCTGAGTTTGGTTTTGGCGCGCAGCACGAACATTGACAGGCGCTTCTGGATTGCCGCCTGAATTTCCAGCGGCAGTTGCAGCAGGATGCTGCTGCCACTGCGCCACATGAGGAAGGACGCCAGCATGCGGCCCTTGGGCGAGCAGTAGGCTGCCAGCCGGGCTTCGTCGCTGCCCAGATGTTCGACATCATTGGTCAGCTGGCCGTGCAGGAAATGCGACGATTCTTCACCGTCCAGTGCAATCAAGCCCTGGTCGGCGATGGGTGCTACAAAGCCGACCGCTAACTGGGTAGTGGTCAGGGACTGCGCCTTGGGCGCTAATAATTCATTCCAGGAAGACATAATTTTATCTATTCCGCGATTAAGGCATTATCATTACGGGCTCATTATAGTGATGTCGAGCCGATCGCGTCGGACACGCCGCAAAACATACACTGGCGCAGCTGGCCGAGAACTGGCAAGCTGTACGGTTTGGAACACAGTCAGCAATAGATATAACCCTCCCTCTGCTTACGACCATGGCTTTTATTAAAAAAATAATCACATTGCTCCTGTTGGCCGGGCTCGCCGCTGGCGGGTATTTCATGTACTGGTCGCAGCATCCCCTCATTAGCGATGAGGTCGAGCCGATCGAGTTCAGCATCGTGCCCGGTAGTGGTGCCCATGCGGCTGGCCAGCAGATCGCCGAAGCGGGCGTGCCCGTCCAACCGTTGCTGTTCAATCTGCTGGCGCGGGTCACCAATAAAAGCGCGCGCCTGAAGGCCGGTACCTACGAGCTGAAACCGGGCACCACGCCGCTGGGCTTGCTTGACCAGCTGGTGCGCGGCGAGTTTGCTCAGGAGCAACTGACGATTATCGAAGGCTGGACCTTCCGCCAGATGCGTGCGGCGATTGCTGCCCATCAGGGGCTGAAACATGATTCCGTGGCGCTGTCGGACAAGGAGTTGATGCGCGCCATCGGCTCCGAATACGTGCAGGCGGAAGGCATGTTCTTCCCGGATACCTATCTGTTTGCCAAGGGCTCCAGCGATCTGCATATCTACCGGCAGGCGCACGCCATGCTGCTGACGCGTCTTAATGATGCGTGGAGCAAGCGCGATCCGGCCTTGCCGTACAAGTCGCCTTACGAGGCGCTGGTGATGGCCTCCATCGTGGAAAAGGAAACCGGCCAGAAGTCCGAGCGCAGCATGATCGCCGGAGTGTTCGTCAACCGTCTGAAGATCGGCATGATGTTGCAGACCGATCCGACCGTAATCTACGGCATGGGCGCCAAGTATGACGGCAAGATCCATAAATCCGATCTGGAGACGGACACCCCTTACAATACCTATACGCGCAATGGCTTGCCGCCAACGCCGATCGCTTTGCCGGGCGTGCAATCGCTGGCGGCAGCGCTGGCGCCGGCCCGCACGGCAGCCCTGTATTTTGTTTCCAAGGGCAACGGCACCAGCCAGTTTTCCGATAATTTGACTGACCATAACCGGGCAGTGAACAAGTTCCAAAGATAATTCATGACTCAACAACGCGGTAAATTCATCACCTTCGAAGGCATCGACGGCGCCGGAAAGTCCACCCATATTGCATTTGTCAGTGCGTATATTGCCCAGCGCGGTATCGAGCTGCTCAGCTCCCGCGAGCCCGGTGGTACGCCGCTAGGCGAAAAACTGCGTGATCTGGTGCTGCACGAAACCATGCATCTGGAAACGGAAGCGTTGCTGATGTTTGCCAGCCGTCGCGAACATCTGGCACAGGTGATCGAGCCGGCGCTGCAGCGCGGCGCATGGGCTTTGTCCGACCGCTTTACCGACGCCAGTTTTGCCTATCAGGGCGGCGGGCGCGGCCTGGCGCTGGCCAAGCTGGATGCGCTCGAGCAATGGGTGCATCCGCATCTGCAACCCGATGTGACGTTTCTGTTCGATGTGCCGCTCGAGGTGGCGCGTGCGCGCCTCGATGCCACCCGTGAGCTCGACAAGTTCGAGCAGGAGAAGGCCGACTTTTTTGCCGCGGCCCGCAACGAGTATCTGCGCCGTGCGGCCCAGTTCCCGCAGCGCTTCCGCATCATCGATTCCACCCGCAGCATTGCAGAAATTCAGGCCGAACTGGCTAGTCTGCTCGATACCGTGCTGGCGGCTTAAGCGATGAGCGACGCGATTTATCCGTGGCAGCAGGAAGCGTGGCAGCAATTACAGTTGCTGCGCACCCGCATGCCGCATGCGATTCTGTTCCACGGCGCCGGTGGTACCGGCAAGGCAGATTTCATCGAGCGCTTTGCGCAAAGTCTGCTGTGTGAAGCGGTGCAGCCGGATGGCCACGCCTGCGGCGCGTGCGCCTCGTGCGGCTGGTTCCTGCAGCATAATCATCCGGACTACCGCCGGGTACGCCCGGAAGCGCTGGAAGACGAGTTGCCCGGTGAGGGCGACGAGGGCGAGGGCGAGACTAAGAAAACTGCCAAAGCCAGTAAAGCGCCGTCCAAGGAAATCAAGATCGAGCAGATTCGTAACCTGTCCGATTTCATGAATATTTCCACCCACCGGCAGGGCTTGCGGGTGGTGGTGCTGTACCCGGCCGAAGCGCTCAACCTGCCAGCCTCGAACGCCTTGCTGAAGACGCTCGAGGAACCGCCGCCGGGCACTGTGTTCCTGCTGTCGTCCAACAGTCTGGATCGCCTGCTGCCGACTATCCTGTCGCGCTGCCGCAAGTTTGCCTTGCCGATGCCGAGTCACGCGCAGGCGCTGGCGTGGCTGAAGGCGCAGGGCGTAGCCGATGCCGATAGCTGGCTGCGCGAGCAGGGCGGGGCGCCGCTGACGGCGCTGGCCCAGTCCGAGGTGGGCAACCGCGACGAACTCGAAGTGTTGCTGCAAATGCTGGCGCGACCCAGTGTGGAGGCGGCGCTGCGGGCAGCCGAGAAATTGCACAAATTGCCGCTCAGTGGGCAGGTTTCCTGCTTGCAGCGCTGGCTTTATGACGTGATTTCCTACAAACTGGCAGGAAATATTCGTTACTATCCCCGCTATCAGAAGGAACTGGCGCAGTTGGCCGGCAAGGTGCATGTCAGTCGTCTGCTGGCAGCGCTCAAGCGCGCTAACGAACGGCGGGCGATAGCGGACCATCCGCTGTCGCCAAAACTGTTCCTTGAGGATATGTTGCTCGATTATGCTGCCTGCTGTGCCTGAGGAAATCACCATGTCCACCGTCAACCCTGTCACTCAGACTGCTGCGCCCTCGGCGCGGCCGACAGTGCTGTCGCTGGCGATCAAGGAAAAAGCTGCGCTGTACGCGGCCTATATGCCCTTCCTGAAAAACGGCGGGATGTTCGTACCGACTCAGAAACCCTACAAGATCGGTGACGAGATCTACCTGATTCTGTCGCTGATGGATGATCCGAACAAATACCCGATTGCCGGTACTGTGGCATGGATTACCCCGGCCGCCGCGAATAACAACCGTGCGCAGGGCATCGGCGTGCATTTCCCTGCCGACGAAAGCGGGCAGCGGGCCCGTCTGCGGATCGAAGAATTTCTCGGCGCTGCGCTGCGTTCGGCGCGCGCTACCCACACTATCTGAAACCCCACCTGTTGCGCTCATGACTACTGCTTTCCGCCATCGCCTTGCCACGCTCGCCGATCTGCCTACCATCGTTGCCATCTATAACAGCACCGTCGCCTCGCGTGAAGTGACGGCCGACACGGAGCCGGTGTCGGTCGACTCGCGTCTGCCATGGTTTCACGAGCATACGCCGGAAAAACGTCCGCTGTGGATTATCGAACGCGCCGACGACCAGTCCGCACAGCCGGAAATACTGGGCTGGATGTCGTATTCCAATTTCTACGGCCGGCCTGCCTATTCGGGCACTTCGGAAATTTCCATCTATATCGCCGAAGCGTGGCGCGGCAAGGGTATCGGCGCCTACTGCATCGAACAGGCGATCGCCTACGCGCCAGCGATCAAGGTGCATACCTTGCTCGGGTTCATCTTCGGCCACAACCAGCCTAGTCTGGGGTTGTTCGCCAAGTTCGGTTTCGCCACCTGGGCGCATCTGCCAAAAGTAGCCAATCTCGATGGCGTCGAGCGTGACCTGATTATTCTGGGCAAACGCGTCGCCTGAGCGGCTAGCTGGCGCAGCTAGCCGGCGCGCGCAGGGCAGCTTGGGTTACAATCGCGGCATGTTTATCGATTCCCACTGCCATATCAATTTCCCCGAGCTGGCCGCTCGCATGCCGGAAGTGCTTGCCCAGATGGCGCACAACAAAGTCAGCCACGCCCTGTGCGTCTCGGTTGATTTGCCGGATTTCCCGCAAGTGCTGGCGCTGGCACACCAGTACCCGCACATTTACGCCTCGGTGGGCGTGCATCCCGATTACGAGAACACGCCTGAACCGAGTGTCGCGCAACTGGTCGAGCTGGCCGATGATCCGAAGATCATCGCCATCGGCGAGACCGGCCTCGACTATTTCCGTCTGCAAGGTGATCTGGAGTGGCAGCGCGAACGTTTCCGCACCCATATCCGCGCTTCGCGCGCCTGCGGCAAGCCTTTGATTATCCATACCCGCAGCGCCAGCGAAGACACGCTGCGCATCATGCGTGAAGAGGGCGCCGGTACCGACCAGGGCGGCGTGGCCGGGGTGATGCATTGCTTTACCGAGTCGCTGGAGGTGGCGCGTGCTGCCATCGAGATGGGTTTCTATATCTCGTTTTCCGGCATCGTGACCTTCAAGAGCGCCAAAGAATTGCAGGCGGTGGCGCTGGAGTTGCCGCTGGAACGGATACTGATCGAAACGGATGCGCCGTATCTGGCGCCGGTGCCGTTCCGTGGTCGTATGAATGAGCCGGGCTTTGTTGCCCATGTCGGCGAATACCTCGCCAAGCTGAAAGGCGTGTCGGTCGAGCAGGTGGCGCAGCAGACCACGGAGAACTTCTTCCGCCTGTTTAAGCTGACCCCCTGATACCGGAGTGCTTCGAGTATGTCGCTAATTGCTTCCCGCCGCAAACTTCTGACTGCGCTCGCTGCAATCGCGGGCACCAGCGTGCTGCCGCTGCGCGCTAACGCGCAAAGCGACGAGGAAGTTGATTTGCTGCGTGCGGCGCAACTCGATAATGTGTCCGGCGTCAGCAAAG
>JAIELO010000339.1 GCA_019752915.1 Burkholderiaceae bacterium | reverse complement strand
GAATGACCGGGTGATAGCGCTGGCGCGTGCCAATCAGGATGCCGAAGCGGTGCAAGTGCTGCTTAAGGAGGCCGCCCCCGCGACCCAGCGCTGGCAGGATGCTATCGACGTGTATGTCGAGCGGCAAAAGAAAAATAATGCCGAAGATGTCGCTGAAGCGCAGGCCGCCTATGAGCGTGCGCGCAACTGGATGCTGGCGATCAGCGCGCTGGCGCTGGTGGTCGCGGTGGTGATTGCATTGCGCATCAGTCGCTCGTTGTTGCGCCAGCTGGGTGGCGAACCGGCGGTGGCTGCCGACGTCGCCAGCCGCATCGCGGCGGGCGACCTGACGGTGCAGGTCGACACCCATGCCGATGATCGTCACAGCATGCTGTTCGCCATGAAGACCATGCGCGATGCCCTGTTCAAGATCGTCACCGAAGTGCGTGGCGGTACCGAGGCAATCGCCACCGCGTCTGCCCAGATCGCCAGCGGTAATCAGGATCTATCGATGCGTACCGAGCAGCAGGCCGGTGCGCTGGAGGAAACTGCCTCGTCGATGGAAGAACTGACCAGCGCAGTGCGCCAGAATAACGACCATGCACGCCATGCCAACCAGCTGGCGCAATCCGCGTCGGCGGTGGCGGTGCAGGGTGGCTCGGTGGTGTCGCAGGTGGTCGATACCATGGGCGACATCAACGCTTCGTCGCGCAAGATCGTCGACATCATTGCCGTGATTGACGGGATTGCCTTCCAGACCAATATTCTGGCCCTGAACGCGGCGGTGGAAGCGGCCCGTGCTGGTGAGCAGGGGCGCGGTTTTGCCGTGGTGGCGAGTGAAGTGCGCACGCTGGCGCAGCGCTCGGCGTCGGCGGCCCGCGAGATCAAGGAGCTGATCGGTAACTCGGTCGAGAAGGTTGAGCAGGGCAGCAAGCTGGTCGAGCAGGCCGGTGCGACCATGGACGAGGTGGTGGCCAGTGTGCGGCGCGTGACCGATATCATGTCCGAGATCTCCGGAGCCGGCGATGAGCAAAGTGCAGGCATCGAACAGATCAATCAGGCGGTCAGCGAAATGGATACCGTGACGCAGCAGAACGCGGCGCTGGTCGAAGAGGCCGCTGCTGCGGCGGCGGCCATGCAGCAGCAGGCCGAGCAGCTTGAGCGGGTGGTCAGCGTGTTCCAGCTCGGCAATCATAGTGCGGCCCATACGTCAGTAGCGGGGCAGCGCAGACTGGCGACGCCTGCTACTGTGACGCAACTGCAGCCACGGCGGGCTGCGGTGCCGCTGCGCGCGAGTGTGCAGACGCCGGCGCGCGCAGCGCTGGGGCAGCGCAGTGGCGCCCATGCGGCCAGTGCGCAGCGTGCCAACGCGACGGCTGCCGAAGATAGCTGGGAAGAGTTCTAGGCGGCCGCTGCTGGCTGAATCGGACACCAGCTTCGACGATATAATGAGCACACTTCCTCAACATGAAAGTGCTCCAATGAAATCACTGTGGGTCCTGTTATTTGTTTCCGGTGCGGCGATGGCCGATGATGCTTCCATGCTGCGTTGCCGGCAGTTGAAGGAGGCGCCCGCCCGGCTGGCTTGCTACGATGCGATCGAACTGGCGCCGCCGGGTGCTGTAGTGGCGGGGGCTGCGCCGGCGTCAGGTTTGCCTGCTACCGTTTCGCCTGCCGCAGGAACGACTGTTGCAGCGACGCCTACTGCGCCGAGTAAGGCGGAACTGGAGCGCGGCTTCGGCAATGAACATAACAGCCCGGCGGCCAGACTGGAATCGATCGAGACTTCGATCGTTGGCGAGTTCGATGGCTGGGTACCGAACCAGCGCATCCGTCTGGCGAATGGGCAGGTCTGGATGATTGCCGATGACAGTCAGGCGTTCCTTGAATTGACCAATCCGAAAGTGCGGCTGGAAAAAGGCATGATGGGCGCGATCTATATGGATATCGAGGGCGCGCGCAGTTCGCCGCGGGTCAAGCGCATCAAATAAGGCGCATGACTCTATGAGTCAATGACTCAGGGCTCTGGATCTTCCAGCCAGAGCAGGCGGCCGTGGCCGGCTTCATTGAGGCGGCTGATCAGCGCCGGGGCGGCACTGTCGGGCAGGTGGAATTCGAATGTCACCAGATCGCTGTGACTGACCTGTGCCAGTGTGGCACCGGCCAGTTCGATTTCGCGCCGCACCATGCCTTCCATGGCGTAGGGGGCGCTGCAGCGCAACTGCTGCAGCTTGATGATGGGCACTTTTTCGGCCTTCAGCAAGGCTTGCGCGACGCTGTCCGTATAGGCCCGCACCAGCCCGCCTGCGCCGAGTTTGATGCCGCCGAAATAGCGCACCACGGTCGCCTGTACCCCTTCCAGATCCTGATGGCGTAACACATCGAGCATGGGGCGGCCGGCCGTGCCGCTCGGTTCGCCATCGTCGACGGCGGCCGACTGGCCACCGGCCAGCAGCGCCCAGCAGACATGCACGGCACCGGGATGCTGCGCCCACAGTTCGGCCACCACTTTTTGCGCAGCGGCGCGATCGGTCATCGGCTGGACGCAGGCGATGAAGCGACTTTTCTTGATGATCAGTTCGCTGTGGACGGGGGCGGCGAGGGAATAGGGCATGGAGACTTCTGGCAGGAAAGCAGGGTAAACCGCCTCATGTTGCCAGAAATCCGCCGAAATACAAAGGGTGCGACAGGGCTGAAGGCTTAGCCGTTCTTGATTTTGCGGCCTTCGCTATCGGTGAAACTGCCGAGTACGATGAAGATGAAGTCGATCAGGGTCCAGATGCCGAAACCGCCCAACGTGACCAGCATCAGCAGGCCGGTGCCGACTTTGCCGACATAAAAACGGTGCACGCCGAAAGTGCCGAGGAAGAAGCACAGCAGGATAGCAATGATGTAGTCTTTTTCCGAGCGGGGACCAGTGCTGGCGCCGGCGACCTGCTGCGGTGCGCCGCAATGCGGGCAAGAAGGTGCTGTTTCGTGAATTTCCTTGCCGCAGCCGCGGCAAAATACCATACCCATAATTTCCTTCCAGTTCGGTTATTGTTGTGCTTGTTATGCTAGCACGCTTCACGACAGTGACTACGCGACACGACAGCCACTTTGCGGCGCACGATTATAGAGTTGTGCCGGGCGCGTCATTCTCACGAACTGTCACCACCTGCTAAAATTCCTGCCCTTTTCCCGGAACCGACTATGATGCCGCCATCCTCCTCACCCGCCACGACAGCCGCCAGCGAGCACCCGCACGAGCAATTCGAAGACGAGGCGCTGATGCAGGAACTGGGACTTACAGCACGCGGCGTGCAACTGGCGCGTCAGGATGGCCGGGTGTTTCTGCGATTCAGTGGCAGCGTGCCGTATGCCGGGCAGCAGGTGGCTTACGATCTGGTGCCGGAACAGGGCGTGCTGGCCAAGTCGTCCAAATGGCGCAAGATGGATGTGGCGACCCGTAGCCAGACCTTGCGCGAGCGCGCCGGCGAAGCTGTGGCCGACACGCTGCGCGCGGCCGTGGCGGCGTTCGTGGTGGAGCTTGCCGAGGCCTGTGCCGACTGCGACATCGATGCCACGCCGTTTCTCGATGCGCTGGCCAGCATGCAGATCAGTGAGCCGGCCAGCATGGTGTTTGATCGCTTGCGCCAGCGCCTCGAACATGCAGTCGAGCGCGACATGGAAGAACAGCATGCCGAGCGCACCCGCCAGAGTATCAATCTGGCCGAATATCCGGCGTCGTTCGACACGGCGCGGCGCATCAAGCGGCGCCTGATTGCCGTGCTGGGGCCGACCAACTCCGGCAAGACCCATATGGCCATCGAAGCGCTGGCCAAAGCACCGAGCGGCGTGTATCTGGCACCGCTGCGCCTGCTGGCGCTGGAGAACTACGAACGTCTGCAGGGCATGCAGGTGCGTGGCAAGCCGCTGGCAGTGAGTCTGGTGACGGGCGAAGAACGCCGGCTGGTGCCGGGCGCAACCCATGTGGCCAGCACGGTGGAGATGCTCGATACCCGTACCGAAGTCGATGTGGCGGTGATTGACGAAATCCAGATGCTCGGTGATCGTGATCGCGGCGCAGCCTGGACGGCCGCCGTGTGCGGTGCGCCGGCGCATACCGTGTATCTGGTGGGCGCGCCGGAAGCGCGCCGTGCCATCGAGGTACTGGCGGCGCGTCTCGAGTGCGAGCTGGAAGTGCATGTGCTCAAGCGCAAAGGCCCGCTATCGCTGGAGCCGACCGCCGTACGCAAGCTCAGTAATCTGCGGCGCGGTGATGCGGTGATCTGTTTTTCGCGCCGGGAAGTGCTGATGTGGCGCGATATGGTGACCGAACTGGGATTGTCGGTGGCGACCGTGTACGGCAATCTGTCACCGGAAGTGCGGCGCGCGCAGGCGCAGCGCTTCCGCGATGGCACGGCTGATGTGGTGGTCGGCACCGATGCAATTGCGATGGGCCTGAATATGCCGATTGCGCGCATCGTGATGACCACCTCGGTCAAATATAACGGTTATGAAGAGGAAGAGATTCCGGCCGCGCTAGCGCGCCAGATTGCCGGTCGTGCCGGGCGCTATGGCGTGCATGAAGAAGGGCTGGTGGCCGGTTATGACAACCAGACCCACAATGTGATGCGCTCGCTGCTGAAGGAAAAGCCGGTACCGATCAAGACCAGTGGTTTTGCCGTGGCACCGACGCTCGAGCATCTGCACCGGATTTCCTCGGTGACGCAGGAGCAATCGCTGGCGCGCCTGCTCAAGCGCTTTGTCCATAATATCGATGTGCCGGACGGTTTCTTCTATCCGCGCATTACCGAGGAGCAGTTCGAGCGTGCGGCGTGGCTCGATACGCTGGAGCTGTCGGTGGCGGAAAAGTTTGCCCTGTCGCTGGTGCCGATTTCGTCCAAAGTGCCGTCCCTGCAGCGGGCGTGGGAACACTGGGCCAAGTCGCTGGCGGCCAAACAGATCACGGGCCTGAAGGCGCTGCAGGCGCCGCTGCACTATCTGTCGCTACAGGAAGTGGAAGATGCCTGCCGGCTGTATTCGGCCTATGCGTGGCTGGCTTACCGGCAGCCCGAGTACTTCCCTGATACGGAACTGGCCCAGCAGTTATCGCGGCAGGCGTCCGAGCGCGTCGATGCGCTGCTGCATGAACAGAACTCGGCCGCGCGCAAGCGGCAACCGAAGCGCTTCCGCCGTTAAACAATCGTAAGGCGAAGCCGCTATTTGTCCGAATAATGTCACGTTTATCACAACAGTTGCCGTCAGAATGCGCCATGCAGGGGCAAGGTCAGCTATCATAACGGCCTTTTGTTTCGAACTGGCTGAGGAAGTGCATGACTGTTGTACAACGGGAAATTTCTGCGGCGGAGCAATCTGTACCGCCGCAATTTGGTTTGATTAATCTGCTGAAGTCTGGCGCGGCGCAATTGATTGTGCTGCATCATCTGGCATTTTATGGCCCGATGTCCGATCACGCCCGCATTCTCTGGCCTGAGCTATTCGAGTTCCTGAGCGGGAATGCGCGCATCGCGGTGCAGATCTTCCTCGTCATTAGTGGTTTTCTGGTCGCCAAATCGCTGGCGCCGAGTGGCCACGCGGGGGCCATCGAGCCGCTGTCGGCGCTCTGGCGTCGCTATGTCAAGCTGGCCCCGCCGTTTTTCGTTGCCACCCTGTTCGCAGCGGGCGCCTCCTATCTGGCGGCGCAGTGGATGAACCATCATTCGATTTCCGCACCGGCCACGGTCAGCCAGCTGAGCGCCCATGCGCTGCTGCTGCACAGTATCCTCGGCTATCCCTCGCTGGCCGCCGGCGCGTGGTATGTGGCGATCGATTTCCAGCTCTACAGTCTGGTGGTGCTGGTGCTGTGGCTGGTGAGCCGCCTGACGGGCGCGCGCCGACTGGCATGGCTGATGCCGGTGCTGATGGCACTGGGCGTGACGTTGTCGCTGCTGCACTTCAATCTCGATGCGGACTGGGATAACTGGGCGCCATACTTCTTCGGCAGTTACGGGCTCGGTCTGCTGGCATGGTGGGGCGGCGATCAGCGTCGCAAACCGCTGGCAGTAGCCATGCTGGTGTTAATGGCGTTGTTGCCAGCGCTGGTTGCGCTGATGGTCGATTTCCGCAGCCGTATTGCGCTGGCCTTGCTGGTGGCCGTGTTGCTGCTGCTGTGCGGGCGCATCAAGGTGCCGGCACGCGGCCGTTTCTGGACGGCGATCCACGGCATGGGCAAGATTTCCTATGCGGTGTTCCTGATCCATTTCCCGGTGTGCCTGCTGGTCAACGCTGCCTTCACCCGGCTGGCACCGGCCGAGCCGCTGCCACAGGCGCTGGGCATGCTGCTGGCATGGAGCCTGAGCCTGGTCGCTGGTGCGCTGTTCCACCGCTGGGTGGAAGTACCGCTGGGCCGTCTGATGCAGGCCACCACTGCGCCGCTGGCGGCCCGCGCTGTAACGGCCTGATCAGGCTTGCGGCAGCACCGGTGCTGCCGCGCTTTCCAGCCGCCCCAGCACCTGCTGGCGGTGCTTCAGTACAAACTCCACAAACGCTGCCTCTTTCACCACGAGTCGCACTACGCCCGGTAGCAAGGGGTAGCAGAACGCGGCGACCATGCGCACCTTGTCATCCTGCGCTGCCAGTGGCGCGGCTGCACCGAGCATGCCGCGTATCTTGTGGCCGTGTTCGGTAACGATGCGCTCCATGGGCGCGGCCAGTTTTTCCTGCAAATTGATGCTTGCCCGATGCAGCATGATGGCGCTCCTGATGAATGAGGGAGCAGCCATCTTGCCGCGCTGCGGATAGCGCGCTTTGATGCTGGTTGAAAACAATGTGCTTAGTCGGTAGCGGGCGGCGTCACGCTGGGGATGTAATGCAGATGTCCGGCGATTACCGGGCCGGCATGGGCAGGACGATCGGTCGGGTGCTGATTGCCTTCATTGACCGGCACGACGTCGAAATCAAACGGGCTGAGACCACTCAGACAGGCAACATTGACACCATACTG
>JAIELO010000036.1 GCA_019752915.1 Burkholderiaceae bacterium | reverse complement strand
CGCGCGCCTATGCCGCTGCGCCATGTCTGGCAGGAGGATCTAGGCTTTCGCGCTGCGCGTGGCCGCAATCTCGGCACACTGGCAGCGACGGGCGATTACATCATCTTCCTGGACGGCGACTGTGTCCCGCAGCGCAATTTTATCAGCCAGCACCGCAAGCTGGCCCAGCGCGGCTATCTGGTCTCGGGCAGCCGGATTCTGCTCAGCGAAGCGGCCACCCTGCGCACCCTGAACCAGCGGCTCGACCTGTCCGCCCTGAGCACGGCGCAGCAACTGGCGTGGCGCGTACGCGGCGACACCAATAAAGTGCTGCAACTGCTGGTCACCTGGCCCGACCTGTGGCGCACCAGCAAACGCTTTACCTGGCGCCGCATCAAAAGCTGCAATCTGGGCGTGTGGCGCAGCGATCTGGACCTGGTCAACGGCTTCGACGAGAGTTTCCTCGGCTGGGGCCACGAAGATTCCGATCTGGTGGTGCGCCTATTCAATGCCGGGGTAATGCGCAAAGACGGCGCTTTCAGCACCGAAGTATTCCATCTGTGGCACCGTGAAAACCAGCGCGATCAGGAAACCAGTAACCGCGCCGTGGTGCTGCAACGGGCACAAGACCGCACCATCGTCGCCGTGCGCGGCCTGCGCGACCATTAGACGGGCAGTACTACGCCTCGCTATCGAGCAGGCTGATACGTACCAGATCGGCCACATTATCCACGCCTAGCTTGGCCATCAGGCGCGCCTTGTGCACTTCCACAGTGCGCACGCTGATGCCCAGTTCCGGCCCGATGTCGCGGTTATGCCGCCCCGTCACCACCAGCTGCATCACTTCGCGTTCGCGCGGCGTCAGCTCACTGAGCAGGTGAACGCTGCGCTCGCGCTGCTCCTGCGCCGAGTGATGGCTGCGCGCCTGCTCCAGCGCTTCGTCGATGGCCGCGATCAGACGGCCATCATCAAACGGCTTTTCCAGAAAATCGATGGCATTGGCGCGGAACGCGGCACGCGCACTACTGACATCACCGTGACCACTCATGATGATCATCGGCAGCAGGCATTCGCGCTGCAGCAACTCCCGCTGCAAGGTCAGTCCATCCATGCCCGACATGCGGATATCGATCAGCAGACAGCCACGCCAGCTGCTTTGCCAGGCTTGCAGAAACGCTTCACCACTGGCAAACATGGCGGTGCGATAGCCGCGCACGCCGAGCAGCAAGCCCAGCGCATCGCGCACCGCCGGATCGTCGTCGACGATAAAAATCGTTAGATCATGTTGCATTGCTCACCCGTTTATCCGCCTACTATTCATCATGCACACCCTGAGACTCTGTTGCCCGTCTGGCTACACCAGCGCTGCAGGCGGCGCTTCATCAGCGCGCACCAGCGGCAAGGCCAGCCGGAAAATACCGTGCGTCGCCACTTCCGCCCACAGCGAACCGCCATGCGCTTCCATCATGGCGCGACTGAGAACCAGCCCCAGCCCGAGGCCACTGGCCTTGGACGAGACAAATGGCTCGAACAGGCGCACTGCCTGCGCCGCCGAAATACCTTGTCCACTATCTTCCACTGTCAGCTGCATACAGCCGTGGCGTACCCAGCCCGCCCGCCGCTGGCCGGCAATCCGGCTCACCGACAGCGTAATGTGGCGCGCCTCGGGTGGCTGCTCCTGCACCGCCTCCAGCGCATTGGCCAGCAGATTGCGCAGCACCAGTTCCAGTTGCATGCGGTCAGCCTGCACCACCAGCGCTTCGGACGGCAACACCGTCAGCACCACACCATGTTCGTGCATCGTTGCCAGAAACTGCGCCGTGACATCGGCGATCACCTGACCGACCTCCAGCGCCTCGAGCTTGATCGCGCCGGTCCGGAAAAAGTCGCGCAAGCGCCGCACCACATCGGCGGCACGGCCCGACTCGGCAATCATGCGCTGGATCGCGCCCTTCATCACGTCGCCCGTTTCGCCCCGCTCCAGAAGCAATTCGCATGCCTTGCCATAGGCACCCAGTGCCGTCAGCGGCTGATTCAATTCGTGCGCCAGTGCCGCCGCCATTTCACCGGCCGCTGCCAGACGCAGGGTGCGTTTCAGCTCGTTCGAGGCTTTGCGCAACTCATCGACGGCAATGCCGATGGAAAAACCTACCAGCGCCAGCACCGCGTCGAGCATCTGCAATTCCGGTACCGCAATATCGACCGCGTTATTCCACTTCACCATGGCGCCGATGCAAGCCTGCAGGGTGAACACCAGCAGAGCCGTGCCATACAGTCCCTGCCGGAATGCCGCCCAGATCAGCGGCAGGAACAGGAAGTAGAAATGCTTGAATTCCGAGGTCGCGATCGAGCCGAACACGAGAAACAGCACGCCCACCATCAGGCCCAGATAACCGAGTGTCTCGGCACGCCAGACGGTGGCGAACAGGCGCTGGCGTCCGGACGAACTCGACAGCATCCAGAACAGCGGCATCGACACCAGCACCCCCACCACATCGCCAATCCCGAAACGCAGCACCGCCGCGCCCCACTGCCCGGCCGGAATCAGCCCGGCAAGCGACAGCAGCGAGATATAGCCGAGGTCGTTGAGCAGCGCGCCCAGCACCACGATCAGCACCCAGCGGAACAGCCGGTCGCGATTGTCGAATACGCCGCTATCGCCGAAATGACGGCGCAAGGTCGCGCCCAGCACCCCATAGCCGAGGGTCAGCCATAAGGAGCTAAGTAGCGTCATGCACGCGCCCATCGGCAAGCCACGCACCAGCAATTCGCCACTCACCAGCGCGACTAACCACGGCACAGCAGCGCGCCAGCCGTGCCGCAACCAGAACACCAGGCCCAGTGCCGGATCGGGATTCCACGGCGTGATATTCAGGCCGTACAGCGGATCGACGTAGGTCGCCCAGTCAAATAGCAGGTAGAGCGCTATAAAGACGGGGAATTCCAGATAGGTGGGACGGACCTTGTGCATGCCGGGCTGAGGTTTCTGCTGGTGAGCTGCGGATGATCTGCTGATGGTTCGTTTTGTAGCATTATGCATTTTCTAATAGCAACTATCACCGCTTTTTTTTCATACGTGTTTCCCTTATTAGTCAGGGACTTGCAGAGCGAGGAGCGTGCATTTTCAGGGCGCCATTATTAAGGGAAAGGCGTAAGCCTTTACACCAATTTACATTGCGTTACATCACCGCTACCATACCGGGTTAATCAAATTGCAATGGATGTTTCCAATGGTGTACTCGATAACCTTACGTTCGGGCGTGCTGGGCTTTCGCGGCCTGAAACGCCTACGCGAGTCACTGAAACTATCGGTGCGCGCGCTGTGGCACCGCGACGCCACCAGCGACTGGCTGGCGTTCCTGAATTCCCACCCGATGTTTCTCGATCTGGTGCGGGCCCGGCCACGTCTGCTGGTGAAAATCTACCGCCCCTACCTGAGCAACACTGCCTGCTGCCGCAGTCGCGTCGGTCTGATGCAGCAGCATTACGGCTTCATTTTCCGTCAGGGTCTGGGGCCACTGACCGTGCGCGCCGCGCGCGCGCCCGTGATGCTGGGCCAGATCGCCGGCAAAACCGGCCTGCCCTACCGCATCCAGCTATCTGCCGTCGAACCGATGGAGCGCGAAGGCGAACTGGTGCTGCAACTGCTGCAGGGCGAACACCTGATCTATAGCTGCGCTTTCTCTTTCCTGCAAGGCGCCCGCGGCATGCTGCTCGGCATCGGCTGCATGCAAGGCCCGAAAGGCGCACAGGGACTGCAGCGGATCAAGGAGGCCACCCGCGAACTGCATGGCCTGCGCCCGAAAAACCTGATGGTGAAATTATTGAGCCAGATCGGTCACGATTACGGCTGTGTAGAAATGCGTCTGGTCAGCAACGCCAACCGCGTGGTGCACAGCGCTGCCCGGCAAGGCAAAGTGCACGCCGATTACGATGCATTGTGGCAGGAACTCGACGCCAGCCGCCGTGCCGATGGCGACTACCGCCTGCCCTGCGCCGCCATCGCGGCACCGGATCTGGCCGCCATCGCCTCGAAAAAACGTTCGGAAGCCCGCAAGCGCTACGAAACCCTGCTGGAACTGGCGCAACACATCCGCCACGGCCTGCATGCGCCACGCTTCGAAAGCGTACCCGGCACGCTGGGACAGCGCTACCCTACTTTGGCCGTCACGCGCGACGACGAGCAGGAACTGGCGCTGGCATAAGTAGCCCAGCAGCGGACCATCGCAAGGTGGCCGCGCGACTGACAGGCCTTTACTATTCGTCGCTATTCGTCGCTATTCGTCGCTATTCGTCGCTATTCGTCGCTATTCCTCGCTACTCCGCGCTATTCCTCGCTAGCTTTAGCGATTCTGCGCGATTTGCCGCTAGTATTCGATTGTGACTTCACTGGCGCCCAGCACCTGCTGCAGCGCCGTTTGCAGATCGTCCGACGGCGCAACGCGCCAGCCTTCCCCTAACTGCAGCACACAGGCCACGCCCTGCGGCATCACCCGCGCAGCCACCGGCAAGCCATCGGCCTGACGGTGCGGCGCCAGCAGATCGGCCATTTTGCGCACATCTACCGTGGCCGGCAGCGCCATCGCCAGCTGCTTGCCGTAGTTGACGCGCGCCGTGACGATGTCGAATACGCGCTCGGCCGAAATCCGCAAACCGCCATTGAAGCGGTCTTCCGAGACCTTGCCCACCACTGCGAGGAACTCGTCCTCCTTAAACATGTGCTTGTGCTCTTCGAACACCTCGCTGTACACCGTCACTTCCACTACCGCGCTCTTGTCGTCGAGCGTGACGATCAGGATTTTGCCGCGCTGGGTCATCTGCGGACGAATGCCGGTAATCACGCCACACAGCATGCGCGGATCGCGCGACGGCTCCAGCTCGGACAATTTGGTGCGCGCAAAGCGGCGCGCTTCCGGCGCGAAGGAATCGAACATGTGGCCGGACAGGTAGAAGCCCAGCGCGATCTTTTCCTCGGCCAGTCGCTGCCGGTCGGTGAACGGCGCCGTCTTCACGTAGTCCGGTGGCGCCACCAGATCGCTGTCGTCACCGCCGAACAGGCTGACCTGATTAGCGGCGCGGGCTTCCTGCTCGGCGCACTCCATGGCGAAACCGACCGTGGCCAGTAACACGGCGCGATCGATCTGCAGGCAATCGAAGGCGCCAGCACGGATCAGCGACTCGATGGTGCGGCGGTTGATCTGCTTCTTGTCGACCCGCTTGCAGAAATCGAACAGGCTGACAAACGGACCACCGGCAGTACGCGCCGCGATAATCGCTTCGATGGCGTTCTGTCCCGAGCCTTTGACAGCACCCAGACCGTAGCGGATATTGGTAACCTTCTTGCCCGTGACGGAAGGCGCCGGGCCTTCCGGCGTAAAGCGGTAATCGGAATGGTTGATGTCCGGCGGCAGTATCGTCAGGCCGCAGATATCGATGGCATCTTCGACCAGAATCTTGACCTTCTCGGTATCGTCCATGGCCAGCGACATATTCGCCGCCATGAACGCTGCCGGATGGTGCGCCTTCAGGTAAGCGGTGTGATACGACAGCAGTGCGTAGGCAGCAGCGTGCGACTTGTTAAAGCCGTAGCCCGCGAACTTTTCCATCAAGTCGAAAATCTCGTCGGCCTTCTGCGCGGACAGGCCGTCCTTGGCGGCGCCGGCGCGGAAGATCTCGCGGTGCTCGGCCATCTCCTCGGCTTTTTTCTTACCCATCGCGCGACGCAGCATGTCCGCACCGCCCAGCGAATAACCGCCGACGATCTGCGCCATCTGCATCACCTGCTCCTGATACACCATGATGCCGTAGGTTTCCGACAGAATGGTCTCGGTGCGCGGATCGGGATAATCGAATTTTTCGCCGTGCTTACGTTTGCAGAAGTCCGGAATCAGATCCATCGGACCCGGACGGTACAGCGCTACCAGCGCGATAATGTCCTCGAAACGGTCGGGGCGCGCATCTTTCAGCATGCCCTGCATGCCGCGCGACTCCAGCTGGAACACGGCCACGGTTTTGGCCTTGGTCAGCAGCTCGTAGGACGGACGGTCATTCAGTGGCAGGCGCGCCAGATCGAAGTCGGCTTCGGCCGGATCGAGATCCTTGATGTAGCGAACCGCACGATCGAGAATGGTCAGCGTGGTCAAGCCCAGAAAGTCGAACTTCACCAGACCGACAGCTTCCACGTCGTCCTTGTCGTACTGCGACACCACGCCGGTATCGCCGGACTGGGTGTACAGCGGACAGAAATCGGTCAGCTTGCCCGGCGCGATCAGCACACCACCGGCGTGCATACCGATGTTGCGTGTAATACCTTCCACCTGCTGCGCCAGATCGAGCAGCTGCGCTACTTCCTCCTCGTTCTGCTGACGCTCCTTGAGCATCGGCTCTTCCTCGATCGCATCGGCAATCGACACCGGCTTGCCCGGCTTGAACGGAATCAGCTTGGAGACACCATCGCAGAAGTTATAGCCGAAGTCCATCACGCGACCCACGTCGCGGATCGCGCCCTTGGCCGCCATGGTACCGAAGGTGGCGATCTGCGACACCGCATCGCGGCCATACAGATCCTTCACGTGCTGGATCACCAGCTCGCGCTTTTCCTGACAGAAGTCGATGTCGAAGTCGGGCATCGAAACCCGTTCAGGATTCAGGAAACGTTCGAACAGCAGGTTGTATTTCAGCGGATCCAGATCGGTAATCTTGAGCGCATAGGCCACCAGCGAACCGGCACCCGAACCGCGACCCGGGCCAATCGGCACGCCGTTATTTTTACCCCACTGAATAAACTCGGCCACGATCAGGAAGTAGCCGGGGAACTTCATGTTGATGATGGTCTTGTTCTCGAACTCGAGACGCGCTTCGTAGCGCGGCCGTTCCTGTTCGCGCTTGACCGGATCGGGGAATAGCTGCAGCAGGCGTTCTTCCAGACCCTTCTTGGTTTCGGCGATCAGAAACTCGTCGATGGTCATGCCCGGGGTCGGGAAGTTCGGCAGCTGTG
>JAIELO010000057.1 GCA_019752915.1 Burkholderiaceae bacterium | reverse complement strand
TCAAACTGGCAGTCGCCTCCTGCCAGCACTGGGAGTTCGGCAGCTATGCAGCGCACCGCCAGATCGCCGCGAGCGCGCCTGATCTGGTGGCTTTTCTCGGCGATTACATCTACGAATGGGGACCGTACCAGCGCCAGCACCCGGCCAGCGCCGTGCGCAGCAACGAGAGTTTCACGCTGGCCGACTACCGTGCCCGCTACGCCCAGTACAAGAGTGACGCCGACCTGCAGGCCGCCCATCTGGTAGCGCCATGGATCGTTACCTGGGACGATCACGAAGTGGCCAACGACTACGCCAATGAGCGCGACGAACGGCTCTCGCCCGATTTTCTGGCACGCCGCGCGGCCGCCTATCAGGCCTTCTACGAACACATGCCGCTACGCCTGCCGCCGGCCGACTTTGCCCACCTGCGCATCTACCAGCGTTACGACTGGGGCCAGCT
The DNA here is from genome assembly GCA_019752915.1 of Burkholderiaceae bacterium. Classification (GTDB taxonomy): domain Bacteria; phylum Pseudomonadota; class Gammaproteobacteria; order Burkholderiales; family Burkholderiaceae_D; genus Rugamonas. The sequence goes on along the minus strand of JAIELO010000057.1, from coordinate 6,560 downwards.
GGCACGCTTCCATGTGCTTGACGACCGCCAGTACCGCGCCTATCAGGCCTGTGCACCGGCCGGTCGCGGCGGTTCCAGCTCGGTGCTGGCAAACGCCTGCGCGGCGCTCAGCGATCCCACCCGCAGCATGCTGGGGCCAGCGCAGCAACGCTGGCTGGAACAGGGGCTGGCAAGCTCGCGGGCACGCTGGAACATTCTGGCGCAGCAGACGCTGATGGCGCCCAACAGCCAGATCGCCCTGTCCGATGATTACGCGGGGCGCTACTGGACCGATGGCTGGGATGGTTATCCGGCTGCGCGGCAACGCCTGTTCGATGCCCTGCACAGCAGCCGCGCCAGCAATCCACTCATCCTCGGCGGCGATGTACACAGCTTCTTCGCTGCCGAACTGACACGCCTGCCCACCCGTCCCCGTTCGCCCACCAATCCGGTGATCGCCACGGAATTCGTCGGCACCTCGGTCACCTCGACCTCGCGCCCGCAAGCGCGCACCGAGCAATACGTCGCCCTCAATCACAGCCTGCGCTACGGGCGCAGCGACAAACGCGGCTTCATGCTGCTGCAACTGACGCCGCGCGAATGCAGCACGCTGTTCCTGGCGCTGGACGATGTGCACGACCCCGCCAGCCCGATCCGCACCTGCGCCAGTTTTCTGGTGCGCGACGGCCAGCCCGGTCTGATCCGCACCTGAACCGCGCAAGCGCAAAAAAAATCGCCTGACGATGCAGGCGATTTTCGGGAGCTTGCCGCGCCGCCGAAGCGGCGGCTGAGGCGGCTAAGGCGGCAGCTAAGTCGATTACTTAGGCGGCAGCCTTTTCGTCGCGCAGCTGGCGACGCAGAATCTTGCCGACGTTAGTCTTCGGCAGTTCATCACGGAACTCGATGTACTTCGGCTTTTTGTAGGCCGTCAGTTCATGCTTGCAGAAGTCCAGCAACTGCTCGGTGGTCAGGTTCGGATCCTTACGCACCACGAACAGCTTCACGGCTTCGCCAGAATGCTTGTCCGGCACACCGATGCAGGCCACTTCCAGCACGCCCGGATGGGACGCAATCACACCTTCCACCTCGTTCGGATAGACGTTAAAGCCGGACACAATGATCATGTCCTTTTTACGGTCGACGATGCGGGTAAAGCCCTTCTCGTTCATCACGCCGACATCACCAGTCTTGAAGAAACCATCTTCCGTCATCGACTTGGCCGTTTCGTCAGCACGGTTCCAGTAACCGGCCATCACCTGCGGGCCACGGATGGCGATTTCGCCCGCCTGACCCAGCGGTACTTCCTTGCCATCGTCGTCCAGAATGCGCAGATCGGTCGAAGGAATCGGCAGACCAATGGTGCCGGTAAATTCCTTGATATCGACGCGGTTGACCGTCGCCACTGGCGAGGTCTCGGACATGCCGTAACCTTCGATGATGGCCTTGCCGGTCAGCTTCAACCAGCGATCGGCCACTGCCTGCTGCACGGCCATCCCGCCGCCATTGCAGACCGAGTAGGACGAGAAGTCCAGCTTGGCGAAATCGGCGTTATTGAGCAGCGCGTTGTACAGCGTATTCACGGCAGGGAATACCGCCACGCGATACTTGGCCAGCTCTTTCACGAAGCCGGGAATGTCACGCGGATTCGGAATCAGCAGATTCAGACCGCCCATGCGCATGCCCATGAAAGCACTGATGGTCAGCGAATAGATGTGATACAGCGGCAGTGCGCACACAAATACCAGTTGCTCGCTCTGCGGTTTGAACTGCAGCCATGCTTCGTTCTGCAGCACGTTAGCGATGATATTCCGGTGCAGCAGTACCGCACCTTTGGACACGCCGGTGGTACCGCCCGTGTATTGCAGGAAGGCGATGTCGTCATGGCCCTGTTTTACGGGCTGCAAAGTCAGGCGCGCACCTTCGGCCAGCACGCGCTTGAACGACACGGCCGTCGGCAGCGAATAGGCCGGTACCATCTTCTTCACCTTGCGCACCACCAGATTCACCAGCGCGCCTTTGAAGGTGCCCAGCAGATCGCCCATGGTGGCCACGATCACATGCTTGACCTTGGTATGTGCCAGCACCTGCTCTACCGTGGTGGCAAAGTTTTCCAGCACGATGATGGCTTCCGAACCCGAGTCCACCAGCTGGTGCTGCAACTCGCGCGGGGTGTACAGCGGGTTGACGTTCACCACCGTATAACCGGCACGCAGAATGGCCGCCATCGCTACCGGATATTGCAGCACGTTCGGCAGCATGATCGCTACCCGTGCGCCCGGATGCAGACCTTTGCTCTGCAACCATGCGCCCATCTGCTGCGACAGTTTATCCAGCTCGCCATAGGTGAGGAACTTGTCCATGCACACATAGGCATTCTGGCCGGCGAACTTGCTGAACGACTCTTCCAGCAGGTGGGTCACCGAACGGTACTGGTGAACGTCGATCTCGGTAGGAACGCCTTCCGGGTAGGATTTAAGCCAAATCTTTTCCATATGTTATGCAGCTTTCTGATTCTGGCCGGGTGGTTCATCACGCAGCACGCGCCGCAGGATTTTCCCGACATTGGTTTTGGGCAGCTCCTCGCGGAACTCGATATATTTTGGCTTTTTATAGCCGGTAAATTGTTCTTTGCAGTAGGCCATCAGCTCTTCCCGCGTCAGATTCGGATCGCGGCGTACCACGAACACTTTCACGGCTTCGCCAGAATGTTCGTCCGGCACGCCGATGCAGGCGCACTCGAGCACGCCGGGGTGGGCAGCGATCACGCCTTCCAGTTCGTTCGGATAGACGTTGAAGCCGGACACCAGAATCATGTCCTTCTTGCGGTCGACGATGCGTACGAAACCGTGTTCGTCCATGATCCCGACGTCGCCCGATTTGAAGAAGCCGTCCGGCGTCATCACCTTGGCCGTTTCATCGGGACGATTCCAGTAACCGGCCATCACCTGCGGGCCACGGATGGCAATTTCTCCCGCCGTACCCAGCGGCACGGGATTGCCGTCATCGTCGAGAATCGCAATATCGGTCGACGGTACGGGCAGACCGATGGTGCCAGTGAAGCTCTTGTTATCGGCACGGTTGCAGGTCGCCACCGGCGATGTTTCTGACAGACCGTAACCTTCGATAATCGACACGCCGGTCACTTTCAGCCACTTGTCATTGACCGCCTGCTGCACGGCCATGCCGCCACCATTGCAGATCTTCAGGGCCGAGAAGTCCAGCGAGCCGAAGGCCGGATGATTGACCAGCGCGTTGTACAGCGTGTTCACGGCCGGCAGCATGTGAAATTTGTACTTATGCAGCTCCTTGATGAAGCCGCCGATATCGCGCGGATTCGGAATCAGGATATTCAGTGCGCCCACCCGGGTGCCCCACATGGCGCAGGCCGTCAGCGCAAAGATATGGTAGAGCGGCAGTGCGCAGACAATCGTGATCTGTTCTTTGACCGCGCCCAGCGCCGGCGCCGACCACGCTTCCGTCTGCAACAGATTGGCCACCACATTGGCGTGGGTCAGCGTCGCGCCTTTGGATACGCCGGTGGTACCGCCAGTGTATTGCAGGAAAGCCGGATCGCTCGCTTCCAGCGCTACCGGCGTCAGCTTCATACCGCCGCCCTGTGCCAGCGCATCCTTGAAGCGCACGGCATTCGGCAGCGAAAACGCGGGCACCATCTTTTTGACATGACGCACCACGAAGTTGACCAGCGCGCCTTTCAGCAAGCCGAGCATCTCGCCCATGCTGGCCACCACGATATGCTTGACCGGGGTGCGCGCGAGCACCTGCTCGAGCGTGGTGGCAAAGTTTTCCAGCACGATGATGGCTTCACTGCCGGAATCGTTGAGTTGATGTTCGAGTTCACGCGGCGTGTACAGCGGATTGACGTTGACCACCGTATAACCGGCGCGCAGCACTGCCGCAATGGCGATCGGATATTGCAGCACATTGGGCATCATGATCGCTACGCGGGCACCTTTTTTCAGGCCGCGACTTTGCAGCCAGGCGCCCAGCCGGCGCGAATAGGCATCCACCTCGGCGTAGCTGAGGTATTGGTCCATGCACACATACGCTTTGCGGTCGGCATACTTGTGGAAGGATTCTTCCATCAATTGCACCAGCGAACCGTATTGACCCACATCTATGTCGGTCGGCATGCCGGGCGGGTAGGACTTCAACCAGATCTTTTCCATGCTGTGCCTCGTGTCTCGAATTATCGTTATAAGGTTCCGGCGCACAGTGCCGGGGGACAGGCCTGCGTGTCGTCGATGCGCACTTGTGCAGCCTACTTATGACGATGCTATCGGGCAGCAAGCTCGGACGCAAGCGCATTTAACCATATTTGAAGACCGCTTCTAACGGCAATTTTTTGCTGCAACGCAGCATCAATGCCACGCTTCGGGTACTACAACCGTTTGCGGGTTGGTCTCGCCATGCAGCATTACCGTCTGGCTCAGTTGCTGCAGCCGCTGCTGACGTTGAGGCAAATCAAGCAATGCTAAATTTTGCACTGCAACATAAAATCGCACGAACGTTCGTTCTTGCCTCATCAGGGTGCGGAAAGCTGGCAACAGTTCGTGGTAAGTTCCCACCGCACTCAGGTGCGCGTTACTGAGTGGCTCGGCAAACCAGCGGTCATAACCGGCGTAGCCTCCCCAGCTGATTTTCAGTTGCTGATAGTCGCTTTGCAGGTGCTGGAAAATGCGCGCTTTTTCGGCACGCTGGTAGCGCACACTGGTTTTTCCGGCATATAACTGCTCGAGCATGCTGCGGTGCCGTATCAGCAGGTCCAGAAAAGCCTGACGACGCACCGTGTACTGGGCGTAGGCCAGCCGCATCGGCGCGCTGCCATACAGGTCCAGCCAGCGCTCCACGCCCGCCTCTTCGACTGCGGTGGCAAAGCTCTCGTTGAAAGTGCTATCACCGGGCACATACACCACCTGATGGGCCAGTTCGTGGAAAACCATGCGCGCCAGTTCGGCGTCGGAAAAGTGGATAAAGGTCGACAATAGCGGATCGCTGAACCAGCCCAGCGTGGAGTAGGCAGGCACGCCACCTACCTGCACGTCATGACCCTGCTTGCGCAGGCCGGCCGCGTAGTCCTGCGCATCGTCCTTGCTGTAGTAGCCGCGATAACTGACACAACCCGCAATGGGGAAACACCACTGCAGCGGCGTCAGCGACAACTCCGGCGTCGCCACCACGTTCCACAGTACAAAGGGGCGGCTCAGCGCCGCGTAATTGCGGTAGCTGGCATTGTCCGGCAAGCCCAGTTCCTGCACGGCGAAGCGGCGGATCAGCAGCGCTTTTTCCAGCCGCGCCTTGAGCTGCGGGTCGGTAGCCGGATCACCGAGCCAGTCTTCGATGGGGCGGGCATCTGACCACAAGGCATACTGCCCTTGCGCGGCCTGCACGTAATACTGCAGCTGGGCGCAACCAGCTAACAGCAGTGCACCGCACCAGCCTGCCAGCCGGATTCCGGCAATCCCTGTGCGGCGGCTGGGCAGGTGCATACATCACTTTCAGGTGGCGACTCTTTCGACTTGGACCAGTGTATCGTAAAAGGTCGGCGCACGCCCCATGTCGGTCAGGCGCTGGCTGGTCACTTCGTTGGCATTCTTGCCGTCCGTGGCGAGCTTCTTCCACCACACCGACAAGCCAACCACCAGACCGGCACGCGCCTTGTCCGTGACGCGCGCTTTGGCGACGAAACTGCCGCGATCGTTAAAGATGCGCACCATCTCACCGTCGGCAATTCCGCGCGCCGCACTATCGGCCGGATGGATGTCCAGATGCGGCTCGCCTTCTGCCGAACGCAGGCTCTTGACGTTGACGAAGGTCGAGTTAAGGAAGTTGCGGGCCGGTGGCGAAATCATCGCCAGCGGGTAACGCTGCGCCAGTGCCGGATCGCTGGCCACCGATTCATACGGCGCAATATACGCCGGCAGCGGATCGAGGCCATCGGCGGCCATGCTGGCCGAATAGAACTCGCACTTGCCCGATGGCGTAGCGAAGCCCCCCTGCGCAAACGGTGCGTCGGGCATCACCAGTTTCTGCCAGCCCTTCTGCTTCAGGGACTCCCAGTCGAAGTGAATGGCACGCGCATCCTGACGGTTGAAGGCCACCGACGCCAGCTGATCGTCGCTATCCTGGAAGCATGGATCGGTAAAACCCATGCGCGCCGCCAGCAGACGGAAAATTTCCGTATTCGGCTTGGCTTCGCCCATCGGCGCAATCGCAGCATTGTTCGCCATCATGTACAGGTGACCGTAGGAAGTGTGCGCGTCGACGTGTTCCAGCTGGGTGGTGGCGGGCAGCACGATGTCGGCGTAATCCACCGTATCGGTCTGGAAGTGCTCCAGCACCACGGTAAACAGATCTTCGCGGGCGAAGCCGGCCATCACTTTCGACGAGTCCGGTGCCACCGCCAGCGGATTGGAGTTGTACACGATCACCGCTTCCACGGCCGGGCCGAATTCGGCCGAGCTCGGGCGCAACAGATCGTCACCGATGGTGCTCATATTGATGGTGCGTGGCTGCGCGACCAGCAAGTCGGGGCGCTGCAGCGCCGCCTTGTTGGTCGGGAA
>JAIELO010000160.1 GCA_019752915.1 Burkholderiaceae bacterium | reverse complement strand
CACGAAGCTGGCCAGCTCCGTGCCGTTGGGCGAGAGCACGCGCAGCACCAGCACCTCGGGCGTGGCGCCGGAGGCGTCGACCACGCTCGACACGGCGGCGCCGTTGATGTCGAACAGCGGCCGCGCCAGCGCCTGCGACAGCACCGCCGCCAGCCGCTCGGCGCGCTCCTGCAGATTCTGTTCCGCTTCGCTACTGAGCGAACGCATGATGTAGCTGGTGTACACGGCGGTGGACAGCGCCACCGCGATGAAAATCGCGCAGCCGAGACGCAGCAGGATATTGCGCCGCCAGGCGCACTGCAAACGTGCCAGCAAACCGCCAGCGGGAGGGTTCAGTGCATCAATGACGGACTCCTTCTGCCGCCTCCAGCTTGCGATAGGCGGCGCTATTGCGCGCCTCCTCGACCGCCCGCCAGATCCGTTCGGCCAGTTGCGGATCGGACGCCACCAGTCCGTGCGACAGGATCAGAAAATAAGGTTTTTCGATAATCGGGATCGGTAGCTGCTCGAGTTCCCCGGCCAGCGGTCCGTGCATCAGGCTATAGGCATCACTGCCGCCAACGGCCGCCGCTGCCACGCGCCCGGCAATCAGTTTGCGCGCCAGTTCGTCTGCACGCTGGCTACCCTCGTCAACTTCCACGTTCAAACCACGCAGTACATCGCCGACCGAATAGCCGAGCTGGAAACCCACCGTACCATCGAGATTACGGAAGCTCTTGCCATCCCATTCAACTTTGCTGCCGCGCCGGCGCAACACCATATAGCTGTCGATATGCATGCGCTTGCTGGCATCGACCACCTGCCCACCCGGATACTCGCCCAGCGAGCGCCGGTCGGGTTTATAACTCACGGCAAACGCCCCTTCCACCGCATTCGCCTTGAGCTGCGCCAGACAGCGCTTCCACGGAATACTCTGGAATTCGAAACGCAACTCCAGCTTCTGCTCGACCATCTTGAGCAGCGCGAAATTCAGGCCGGCGCCAGATTCGGTGCGCCATGGCAGCACATTGGTCTGCTCGAAGCACAGCCGCAAAGGCTCGCGCCGTTCGGCAGCACTGGCCTGCATGGGCGTCAGCGTCAGTGTTACGGCCAATGACAGTGCCAGTAACAGTGCCAGCGTCAGGCGCGATTCCGCGATAGCGCGTTTCAGGCTCTGGCCATTCATCATCCTCTCCGGTTCAGGAATTGCAGCGTAGGCTAAAGTCTACTCCAACTTCGTCCCACTGCTCCTGCTCCTTCTCCAGCCAGTAGGACAAAGTCGGGTGATCGTTAATCCAGCTGCGCCGGATCTCCAGTTCGATACGGCTTTTCACGCGCAACCGGAGCTGACTGAAATCGACATCCATGCGCGCATGCATCAGCAGCACGGCCAGTCGCAAAGCCACCACCGCCTTGACGAAATCGGGCTCGCTCAGGACATCTGTCACTTTACGCAGATTGCCTTTGTGCGCCAGAATCAGGCGCGCCATGGTTTTCTGCTCGCGCGCCGTAAAGCCCGGCAAATCGGCATTTTCGACCATATAGGCGGCATGTTTGTGATAACCGGTGTGCGACACCACCATGCCCATTTCGTGCAGCAGTGCACTCCAGTACAGATGCCGCGTGTACTGGTCGCTGGCAGGCTTGGTCTGCGCATACAGTGCCAGCGCATCCTGCGCCACCCGGCTGGCGCGCTGCGGGTCGCAGTGGAAGCGCTGCTGGCAGTCCAGCACCGATTGTTCGCGCCGGTCACGCTTGGTGGAGCGCAGGTGCAGATCCCACATCACGCCCATGCGCAGTCCCGCCTCGATCGGCAGCACCTGCGGAATTTCCAGTTCGCGCACCAGCCCGATCAGAATCGCCAGTCCGCCGATGATGGTGCCGGCACGGTCCGGACGCAGCCCCGGCAAGTCGATTTTACTGACATGACCGAATTCGATAAAGCGTTGTTTCAGCGCACTCAGGGTGGCGCCATTCACTTCGCGCCCGATCCCGTTCTTGATAATGATGTCGGCAATCGTGCGTGCGGTGCCCGAAGAACCGTAGCACTGCTTCCAGAATTGCGGATGGTACGGCGGCGCAGCGTCCTCGAAGTGACTGCGTGCCGACAGAATCGCCGCCTCGAACGAGGCCGCATCAACCCGTCCGCCGATAAAGAAGGACAGGCTCTGTTTCACGGTGCCGACACTGAACGATTCAACCCGTTCGATTTCCTGGCCGCGTCCCAGTATCAGCTCGGTGGAGCCGCCGCCGATGTCGATCACCAGGCGCCGCTCGCCCGGCGTCGCCAGCGCATTCGCCACGCCCATGTAAATCAGCCGGCCTTCTTCCTCGCCCGAGATGATCTCGATCGGATAGCCGATCGCCAGTTCGGCCTGCGGCAGAAACGCCGCGCCATTGCGCGCTACCCGCATCGCCGACGTCGCCACAACGCGCACCCCGTCAAGGCGATAGCCCGCCAGTACGTTACGGAAGTTTTTCAGACAATTGAGCGCCGTCTGCATGGCGGCCGGCGTGAGATTGCCTTCCTCATCGAGACCGGCGGCCAGACGAATCGGCTCGCGCACGCTTTTCAGGACACGAATGGCATCACCATCGTGCTTGCCGATATGAAGACGAAAACTATTGGAACCCAGATCTACTGCTGCATACATATTTGGAAGCCTCTCCGGGAGCCGGACATCGGCGTTGCGCCGAGAATAATCAAACTAAACGATTTATATGATTATAGATCACCATAAGCGCAGTTTGTGACGGCTTGATGACGGCTTCCGGATAGTGTGTTGTCTACGCCTCAGACTTCCTGCGCTTCGGTACTGGCGGCTGCCACCACCACCCGGTTGCGACCTTCGCGTTTGGCCTGCTGCAGCGCCTCATCGGCGCGTTTGAACAGACTGACTGCGACATCGTCGGCACGGATGGTGGTCACGCCCAGACTGGCCGTCATATTGATAATCGCCTTGCCCGCCTTGACGGGGGCGGCAGCAATCGCCAGCCGAATCCGCTCTGCCACCATGCAGGCATCATCCTGCGCGGTGCGGGGCAGCTGGATCGCGAATTCGGCACCACCCAGACGGCCCATCAGATCGCTATCACGCAACTGCTTCTGGCACACCTCCACCATGGCCTTGAGTACCAGATCGCCGACCGGATGGCCGTAATGCTCATTGATGCGTTTGAAATCATCGAACTTCAGCAAAATCAGCGAGGTCGGCTGGCCGGGCCGGCGCGCCAGTGCGATCCATGGCGACAGGGCCTGATAGAAGCCACGCCGGTTCGGCACGTCGGTCAGCGCATCGTTGACCTCCAGTCGCGCCAGTTCGCCTTCCTGCTGCTCGCGGCTCAGTAACAGATAGCCGAACACATTGCCCAGCGTGAGCAGATACAGGGTAACGATGCCGGCGCCCTGCAGCACCGCATTACTCAGCCACAGCACACCATCGGGCATCAGCGCGGTCAGCACGCTGCGCAGGATAATCACCAGCGTTAGCAATAGATTCGACAGCACCAGATAGCGGCGCAGCAGCGTGCCACGACGCCAGCCGCGTCCCAGTGCCGCCGCGCCGGCGAGGAAGAAGAAACCGGCCACCATGCCGGCAATGCCGATCCGCTCGCCGCCCGGGATGTCGAGTAACCATGCGCCCGTAAACAGGCCGATCGACACGCCCAGTGCGGGCAGCAGATAGCGCCGCCAGACACGCCGCCCGGCCAGCTCCCACCATGCCGAGGCATCGAGTGCAAAGCCGCTAAACAGTAGCGCGTAAGCGAAGGGAATGGTCAGAAAATCCGGCAGCGCACCGCGCAGATACAGCAAACCCCAGGCCAGCGCCTGTAGTTGCCGGGCCATGCGCCAGCTGCGCATGCTGGCGGTCGGCGCCAGCCGGCCTTCCTGCTGCTGATAAAAGAACAGCGCCGCGCACAGGCTGAAATTGCCCAGCGCTAGCGCCAGCACCAGCGTTTTAATGTCCATGCGCTAATGGTCTTTAGACTTCGTGTTCCACGCTTTGTGTGCCATCGCCCACTTTGCTGGCCCAGGCCTGACCGAAGAAGGCTTTTTCGTCCTCGGTCGGCGCATCGTGCCAGAACACGATCAGGGTACCTTTGTGGTCATGCATCTGACTGACTTTTTCGATGAAGGTCTGCTTGCCAGCCAGGTCGGCCAGCGCTACCACGTAGCCATACACGCGGGTCAGACGTTCCAGACGATCCGGTTCGGTGAAACTGTTGGTAGCGGTAAGCGTAGGGTGATCTAGGAACATCGTCGTACTCTCCAGTAGTGCCGCCAGAGGGGCTGGCTTAATCTAACGTCAATGTACATACAATTTTTCCATCTGTAAATGCAATGTCGTCTACACTAGCCCGCATGCGACGATAATTTAGCGCAGCCAACCACCCTGACCAATCTTGAGTTTGCCTAACGATCCGCCACTGGTACGCACCCGTGGCAATATGCGCACGCTGGAATTTAGCCCCGGCATGATCCAGAGCGAGATGCGCCTGTCGCATCCGGACCAGCTGGTGCTGGCCTACCCGCGCGCCATGATGTGTTTTGTGCTATTCCAGCCACAACCGCAGCACATCATCATGGTCGGACTCGGCGGCGGTTCACTGGTCAAGTTCTGCTACCGCTATCTGCCGCACTGCCGCATCACGGTGCTGGAGTTGCGCGCCGACGTGATCGCCCTGCGCGAGCAGTTCGCCATTCCGCCCGACGACGCACGCCTGCGCATCATTGAGGCCGATGCCAGCAGCTACCTGAAACACTGCGACGACATGGCCGACGTGCTGCTGATTGACGGCTTCGATGAACTGGGGCTGCCGCCGGCACTGGGCAGCAGCAGTTTCTACCGCGATTGCCGGCGCCTGCTGCGTCCCGGCGGCGTGCTGGTGGCGAATATCTTCAGCTACGACCCGGCCTATCCGGATATGCGCATGCGCCTGCATGCCGCGTTTAACGGCCAGTTGTGCCGCTTTCACGGTATCGCCGGCAACAACCACCTGCTGTTTGCCGTGGCCGGACGCACGGCGTCGGCGGCGCTGACCATGCAGCGCCGGGTCGCGCGCAACAATGGACTGGGCCTCGGCTGGCTGAATCGCCTGCTGGCGCGCTGGATCGTGTGGCGCCTGCAGGCCCGCCCGGCGGCGCGCACCTGAGGTCAGCGCACGACAGGGCGCTGCAGGATCACCTACCACCTGCCACCTGCCACCTGCCACCTGCCACCAGCAATCCACAGCGCAGCATCCGGCATCTGCCGGAGAGCTTACTTCTTGCGAGCCCCGTGTACCATCTGGCGCGCCTGCTTGCGCAACAGCGCCTGATCCCAGCGCGCTTTCTGCACCTCGGATTCCGCCACCAGCATCGGCACCTCCACCGGTTTGCGCTGCTCGTCGACCGCCACCATAGTGAAGTAGCAGCTATTCGCATGGCGCACCAGCCGTTGCTGGATATTTTCCGTCACCACGCGAATCCCGACTTCCATCGAGGTGCGGCCCGTATAGTTGATCGAGGCGAGGAATGTCACCAGTTCACCGACATGGATCGGTTGCAAAAACATCACCTGATCGACCGACAGGGTCACCACATAACTGCCCGAATAGCGGCTGGCGCAGGCATAGGCTACGCTATCGAGAAATTTCAGAATAGTGCCACCATGGACATTGCCGGAAAAATTAGCCATATCCGGCGTCATCAGCACCGTCATGGTGAGTTCGTGGGCGCTCCAGCTCATTGGTGTTTCCATGCACGGCTCCGTGGTTGTTTGCCTCATCCTAACGGCTAACGGGCGCTTGAGCAATTCCTCGTGAAAAAGTTGATCGTGCGATACCAAAAAACATGGCCATCACGTATGCTCTGAGCTTCACGCTTTCAGGAGTCCCCCTATGAAATGGAAAGTTCTGGCCGCCAGCGTCATGCTGGGCCTGTCATCCGCCGCCCACGCCGTCAGTGCCGATGCCGTGCAGACCTTCACACTGGCCAATGGCATGAAGTTCATTGTGCTGGAGTCGCATACCATCCCCAACGCGAATATGTACACGTTCTGGAAGGTCGGCTCGCGCAATGAAGCGCCCGGCATCACCGGTCTGTCGCATTTCTTCGAACACATGATGTTCAATGGCTCGAAAAACTTCGGCCCGAAACAGTTCGACCGCACCATGGAAGCCAAAGGTGGCTCGAATAACGCCTACACCAGCAACGACCTGACTGTGTATCAGGACTGGTTCCCGGCCAGTTCGCTGGAAACCATCTTCACGCTGGAAAGTGACCGCATCGCCCACCTGAATATCGATCCGAAAATGGTCGCCAGCGAGCGCGGTGTGGTGCTGTCCGAACGCAGCACCGGACTGGAAAACTCCAACCTGCGCGCGTTGCATGAAGAAGTCAATGGCGTGGCCTTCCACGCCCACCCGTATTCGTGGTCGGTGATCGGCAACGAGTCCGACATCAAAGCGTGGACGCAGGAGGATCTGCAGCGCTACTTCACCACCTATTACGCGCCCAACAACGCGGTGGCGGTGATCGTCGGCGACGTCAAGGCCGACGCGGTCAAAAAACTGGCGACACGCTACTTCGGCGCGATTCCGGCCCGTCCTTTGCCACCGGCTGTGCGCACCGTCGAACCGGAACAGAAAGGCGAGCGGCGCGTCTTCGTGACCAAAGAATCGGCGACCTCGGCCAATCTGGTGTTTGCCTACAAGATCCCGGCCGCCAACCACCCGGACTACTACGGACTGGAAGTGCTGCAAAGCCTGCTCGCCGAAGGCAAGACGGCGCGCCTGTACCGGGCGCTGGTCGAGCAGCAACTGGCCACTCAGGTCAGCGCCAGCAGCATGGAAGGTTTTGACCCGGGCCTGCTGTATCTGTCGGCCGTTGCGGCTGCCAACGTCACCCCGGCCCAGCTGGAAAAAGCCCTGCTGGCCGCCGTCGACGAACTGGTACAGCAAGGGGTGAGCGAAGCTGAGTTGCAGAAGGTCAAGAACCAGAAGCTGCTCAACTACTACCGAGCCATGGAAACCATCAACGGCAAAGCCCAGCAACTGGGTAATTACGAAGTGCTGTTTGGCGACTATAA
>JAIELO010000325.1 GCA_019752915.1 Burkholderiaceae bacterium | reverse complement strand
CGCAAAGTGTTCAAGGACGTCTGCCCGATGGCCGCTGACATGATCAAGAGCACCATCGCCAGCGCCGGTCTGGAAGTGCCGCAAGTACAGCGCTTCTGGCTGCATCAGGCCAACCTGAACATGAACCTGCTGATCAGCCGCATGGTGCTGGGTCGCGACGCCGAGCCGGGCGAAGCACCGGTGATTCTGGACACCTACGCCAACACCTCGTCGGCCGGTTCGGTGATCGCCTTCCACAAACACTCGGACGATATGCAGCCCGGCCAGCTCGGCGTGATCTGCTCGTTCGGCGCCGGTTACTCGATCGGTTGCGTAGTGGTACGTCGCCTGTAAGCGCAGCGCACCATCCAAGCTAGCATAGTACTGCGCTGACCGGCACGCTAGTCGCAGCTATGCTAGGCTGAGGCTCCCGCACACTCACAGGAGACCCCGGCGCATGCCCCACAACCTCAGCCTGATTACCACCATCGCCGCCGCACTGGGCTGCGGACTACTGTTCGGCTATCTGGCTCTGCGCCTGAAACTGCCGGCACTGGTCGGCTATCTGGCGGCCGGCATTCTGATCGGCCCGGCTACGCCGGGTTTCGTGGCCGATAGCGTCATGGCGGGTCAACTGGCCGAAATCGGCGTGATGCTGATGATGTTCGGCGTGGGCCTGCATTTTTCCCTCGATGATCTGTGGGCGGTGCGCAAAATCGCCCTGCCGGGCGCCATTCTGCAGATCGGCTTCGCCACCGCACTGGGCATGGGACTGGCGCTGTACTGGGGCTGGAGTCCCGGCGGCGGGCTGGTATTCGGGTTAGCCTTATCGGTGGCCAGCACCGTGGTGCTGCTGCGGGCGCTGGAGGAACGCGCCATTCTCGACAGCCTGAATGGCCGCATCGCAGTAGGCTGGCTGGTGGTGGAAGATCTGGTGACGGTGCTGGTACTGGTGCTGCTGCCGGCGCTGGCCGTGCCGCTCGGCGGTACGCCACCCGAGGCCGCACAGCATGGCAGTGATGCCAGCCTGTGGCGCACGCTGGCCCTCACACTGGCGCAGGTCGGCGGCTTCGTGGTGCTGATGCTGGTGGTGGGCCGCAAGCTGTTCCCGTGGATACTCTGGCAGGTAGCGCGTACCGGTTCGCGCGAACTGTTCACGCTGTGCGTGATCGCAGCAGCCGTCGGCATCGCCTATGGCTCCACCCACCTGTTCGGCGTATCGTTCGCGCTGGGCGCCTTCTTTGCCGGCATGGTGCTGCGCGAATCGGCACTGGCCCATCGCGCCGCGCAGGAATCGCTGCCATTGCGCGATGCGTTTGCCGTACTGTTCTTCGTTTCGGTGGGCATGCTGTTCGACCCGGCCATCGTGCTGCAGCAACCGCTCAAATTACTGGCGGTGGTACTCATTATCGTGTTCGGCAAATCGGTGGTGGCCTTCCTGCTGGTACTGCTGCTGCGCTATCCGGTCAAAAATGCCCTGCTGATTTCGGCCAGTCTGGCGCAGATCGGCGAGTTCTCCTTCATTCTGGCCGCGCTGGGGGTGTCCCTAGGACTGATGCCGGTCGAAGGCCAGAGTCTGATCCTGGCCGGTGCGATCCTCTCGATCGCCATCAATCCCCTGCTGTTCCACAGCATCGCGCCGCTCGAGCGTCTGTTAGGCCGCAACAGCAAGCTGGCGGCCAGCTTCGAACGCGCCGCCGATCCGCTGGCCATGCTGCCAATGTCGGTGCCACAGGAACATCTGTCCGGCCACGTGGTGCTGGTCGGTTATGGGCGGGTGGGCCGGCGTATCGCCGACGCCTTGCGCGCGCAAGGCATTGCGCTGGTGGTGGCGGAGCAGAACCGCGAGCTGGTGGACACGCTGCGCCAGCGCGGCATCCACGCAGTGGCCGGCAATGGCGGTGAAACGACGGTGCTGATTCAGGCCCACGTAGCGCATGCCGCCATGCTAGTCATCGCCACCCCGGACACCTTCGAAGCACGCGCCATGATCGCCACCTCGCGCACCCTCAATCCGCACATCAAAACGGTGGTACGCACCCATAGCGACAGCGAAGCGGAGCTGCTACGCAGCGAACGCGTGGGGCAGGTGTTCATGGGCGAGCAGGAACTGGCCAAAGGCATGAGCGCGCATGTGCTGGCGCAGTTCGCCGCGCATGAAAAAGGGCCGCAGCACGGCGACCCTCACTGAACACCCTCAGTACGCGATGCGTACCGGCGGCTAGCCCTTAAAAGCTGACCGCCAGTTCTGCCCCTTCACGGATGGCGCGCTTGGCATCGAGTTCGGCTGCCAGCGCGGCACCACCGATCTTGTGGAAGCGCGGCCAGCCCGGGTGGCTCTGGACTTCCTGCTCGGACGGCATCAGTTCGTTCAGGCTATCCTGTCCGGCGCACACCACCACGTTATCCACCGACAGCAGCCGCTGTTCGCCGCCCACCGTGATGTGCAGGCCGTGATCGTCGATGCGGTCATACTGCACGCCCGACAGCATCACCACGCCATTGCGTGCCAGGACCGCACGATGCACCCAGCCCGAAGTCTTGCCCAGACCGGCGCCCGGCTTGGAGGTTTTCCGCTGCAGCAGATACAGCTGGCGTACCGGTTCCGGCTGCTCGGCAGGCATCAGACCACCGGCGGTATTGCCGTGCAGGTCGACACCCCATTCGCGCGCCCACGCATCGAGTGCCAGCGGCAGCGGATGGCGGCTGTCGTGCAGCAGATATTCGCCCATATCGAAACCGATCCCGCCAGCGCCGATAATGGCGACCCGCTTGCCGACCGGTGCCTTGTTCTGCAGGACGTCGACATACGACAGCACTTTCGGATGATCGATGCCTTCGATCGGCGGACGGCGCACCTTGATGCCGGTCGCCACCACCACTTCATCGTAGCCATCCTGAATCAGCTGTTCGCGGCTGATGCGCACGCCCAGCCGCAGCTTGACGCCGCTGGTTTCCAGCTTGCGCCCGAAGTAGCGGATGGTTTCGCGGAATTCCTCTTTACCCGGCACCTGCATGGCGATCCGGAACTGGCCGCCGATGTCGTCGTTGGCGTCGAACAGCGTCACATCGTGACCGCATTCGGCCGCCACCGTCGCTGCCGACAGACCGGCCGGCCCGGCACCCACCACCGCCACGCGGCGCTGCTTGGGCTTGACCGCGTACACCAGTTCCGTCTCGTGGCAGGCGCGCGGATTGACCAGACAGCTGGCGCGCTTGTTCGAGAAGGTGTGATCCAGACAGGCCTGATTGCAGCCGATGCAGGTGTTGATTTCATCGGCTCGGCCCTGCGCCGCCTTGTTCACGAACTCGGCGTCGGCCAGGAAAGGACGCGCCATGGAAATCATGTCGGCATCGCCACGGCGCAGAATATCTTCCGCCTCGTTCGGCATATTGATGCGGTTCGAGGCCACCACCGGAATACTCACTTCACGGCGCAGGCGCCCCGCCAGACCGGCAAACGCGGCACGCGGCACCGAGGTAACGATGGTCGGCACCCGCGCTTCATGCCAGCCGTAGCCCGAATTGAGGATGGTGACGCCGGCCTGCTGCAAAGCCTTGGCAACGGCCACCACATCGTCCCAGCTATTGCCGCCTTCGACCAGATCGAGCAGCGAATGGCGGTACATGATGATGAACTTCTCGCCCACTGCTTCGCGCATGCGGCGCACGATTTCAACCGGCAAACGCATACGGTTTTCGATGCTGCCGCCCCAGCGGTCAGTGCGCAGATTGGTGCGCGCGCACAGGAACTGATTGAGCAGATAACCTTCACTGCCCATCACTTCGACGCCGTCATAACCGGCATCGCGCGCCAGTTTGGCGCAGCGCACGTAGTCACGGATGGTCGATTCGATGCCCGCTTCCGTCAGGGCGCGCGGTTTGAAAGGCGAAATCGGCGACTTTTTTTCCGACGCCGACACCACCAGCGGCTGATAGCCATAGCGCCCTGCGTGCAGAATCTGCATCAGGATCTTGCCGCCTTCTTCATGCACGGCACTGGTGACGCGACGATGATTGAACACGTCGCCCTTGAAGTTCAGGGTGCCGCCGAACGGCAGCAGCCAGCCGGACCGGTTCGGCGAAATGCCACCGGTGACGATCAGTCCCACGCCGCCACGTGCACGCTCGCGGTAGAACGCGGCCAGCTTGCCATAGTGGTAGAAGCGGTCTTCCAGACCGGTATGCATGGAGCCCATCATCACGCGGTTGCGCAAGGTAGTGAAGCCCAGATCGAGGGGAGCCAGCAGGTGAGGATAGTGTGTCATGGTCGATGTTTGTTATGGTTGTTATGGTTGTTATGGTTTTAATAGCAGACGAGCGCTGACGGCATTAAAACCCAAATCTCTAGATCGGGGCTTCTAAAGTCCCGCCGGCACAGCGGAATTGCTTGCACCGTAGGCGGACACGCTTGTATTCTGCACCCCTTTCCCTTACGCTGGCACGATGATGCGATTTCTTCTGTCTCTGTTGTTTGCCGTAAGCTACACACCACTGGTGCAGGCGCAGGCGCAGGCGCAGGTACCAGTACCCGTACAGGTACAAGTTCAAGGGCAACGCCCGGAACTGCCCAAACTGGAAGTCGCCGTCAACCGCATCGAGATCGACGGACAGAAGATGTATGAAGTCGACGCCACCGGCACGGTGGCCGCACCCCTGCCGAAAGTCTGGAAAATCCTCACCAATTACGAACGCATGGCCGACTTTGTGCCGGATATGGAATCGTGCAAGGTGCTGTCCCGCAGTGGCAATGAAGTGACCATCGAACAGTTCGGGGTGGCCCGCTTCCTGTTCATGACCCGTGCCATCCATCTGGTGGTGCGCGCCACCGAGCAGCCCATGTCGTCGATCGACATTGCGCTGGTCTCGGGCGATATGAAGCACTATGAATCGCACTGGGAACTGATTCCCGTGCCGGAAACGGGTGGCACCCGGGTGGTCTACAGTGGCCGCATGATGCCGAACTTCTATGTGCCCGGCATACTCGGGGCAAAGATGGTGCGCGGCGATATCGAACGCATGATGGCCGCCGTGCTGGCGCGCATCGACCGGCGCGAGGAAGGCCGCTAGCGGCAAGCGCGTGGCGACAAGCGCGTGACGACTAGCGCGCGCTTGCGCCGCAATCCCGGGGCTGCTTAGGCCAGATAGGTATCGCGACTCCGCAGTTCGGCGTAGTTTTCCAGATTACCGACCTTCACCACCAGCGGATTCAGACTCAGATTGGCCTGCATGGCACGCCAGGCAAACTGCCATTCCCGTTCCTGCGCTTCGGCGGCGGTCTTGCTGAAGGCGGCGCCCAGCGCAGCGCGCACGCCGTATTCGACGGCGCCATCAATGCCGGCCCAGCTCGGCAACGCACGCTGCACGGCGCGGTGCAGACGCTCGCCGAATTCTTCCGTGTTGTGGATCACCAGACAGGCATCGGCGGCAAACAGTTCAAACAGCTTGGGTTCCCATACCTGCGAAAAACTCAGGGTCAGGCAGCTGGCGGCCGGGCGCAGGATGAACTGGCCCTGGCTCAGCGCCAGTTCCAGATCTTCACGGATGCCGTAGCGGTACAGGGTAGGAGGACGTTGGTAGTCGTGCATAAAGAACTCTATTCTGGTCAGGTTATTTGAGCGGCCGGCGCACATGACGGTGCGAACGCATGGCCGCCGAAGCGATGAAAATCTCGCGCAGCAGGTAGCAGAAGCTACCGATCAGGGCCAGCATGGCCACCACGAACATGCCGGCAACGTATTTATCGAGCGCGATATTGGTGATGTCGCCCAGGAACAGCATGGCAATCACCAGACAGATCAGCAGCCCGCAGGCGGTCGACAGGGTGATCGAGGAATTGATCAGGTGCGAGCGCTGGTAGAGCACATCGAGCTCGTTCAGATAGGTGTCGCTGTAACCGACATCGAGCCGGTCTTCCAGCACGCGCGAGCGGTCGATAATCCGCGCCAGCCGATTCGTCAGCACCATCAGGTTGGTGCACACCCCGGTCAGCAGGAATACCGGTGCAATTGCCAGCTGGATAATGTGGCCAACGTCGCCGACTTGTATATTCATGGGAGCAAAAAATCGTGAATGAACGCTAGTGTAACAGCCCGCGCCCATGGCGGGCAGCTCAGGATCGGGACGTGAGCGGGCGCCGTCCTTGTTCCGGCGGCGCTGCCACGCTAGCTTACTCGAAACGGCGCAGTCGCTTGAATTGCTCGGTGGCTTGCACCAGCGCCTGCGCAATTCCGTCTTCCATGGCGCCGTGACCGGCATCGGCCACCATGGTCAGGCGTGAGCCGGGCCAGGCCTGATGCAATTGCCATGCCGTCACCGGCGGGCAGATCACGTCGTAGCGCCCCTGCACGATTACTGCCGGCAAATGGGCGATGCGCTCGATCTGGCGTAACAGCTGATCTTCGCCGAAAAACCCCAGATGGGCCATGTAATGGGCTTCCAGCCGGCCCACGCCCAGATCGAGCGCGTCCGATCCGGCTTCGTCCGGCTGGGGCAGCAGAAATACGCGACGCCCTTCGAAACGGCTCCAGGCCCGTACCGCAGGCAGGTGGACGGCCGGATCGGGATCCATGATGCGCTGCAGATAGGCTTGCAGCAACTGGCCACGCTCGGCCTCGGGGATGTGCGCAATGAATTCCTCATGGATCTCGGGATGGAACCAGCGCGCACCGTGCAGGAACCAGTCCACCTCGGTCTGGGTGCACAGGAAAATCCCCCGTAGCACAAAGCCCAGACAGCGTTCCGGATGGGCCTCACCGTAGGCCAGCGCCAGCGTCGAGCCCCACGAACCGCCGAAGACTAGCCACTGTTCGATGCCGAACTGGCGCCGCAGGGTTTCGATATCCTCGATCAGTAGCTGGGTCGTATTGTTGCGGCATTCACCGAGCGGCAGCGACTTACCGGCGCCGCGCTGATCGAACAGGATCACGCGGTATTGCTGCGGATCGAAAAAGCGCCGGTGCAGCGGCGACAGGCCGGCGCCGGGGCCGCCGTGCAGAAAAATCACGGGAATGCCGTCGGGATTACCGACCTCTTCCCAGTAGATCGTGTGCAGGTCGTCGACCGCCAGCATGCCGTG
>JAIELO010000041.1 GCA_019752915.1 Burkholderiaceae bacterium | reverse complement strand
GCCGGGGCTGGCCGGACTACTGCCGGGCGTATTGGTGGCGCTACTGGCCGCTGCCTGCGCGAAGGCGCTGCTGGCAGCACCGGCGTTGCTGGTAGTTGGCACGCCGGGCTGGGCGCTGCCGGCCGGGCTGGCATGGGGCGTGGGACTGTATAGATCGGCCGTTCCGTCGCTGGCATGGGCTTCGCCATACAGCACCACACTGGCACTAGGCTGGTGCAGTTCGAAGCTGGCGCGCGGTTCCGCGCTGAGCACGGTCAGTGGCAGCCGGCTGCCGATGCTGGCATCGGCCGGCAATTGCATGCGTACCCCATGCTCGGCCACATTGACCATGAAGCTGCCGTCCTGGAAACGGGCCAGCACTTCACCGGTGACGGACTGGCCGACCAGACTTTGCAAGGCGCGCTGGAAGGCGGCCTGACGACCGTCGCCAATGGCAACGGCGGGGCCAGTTGCCGCCACTGCGCCGACCGGCGGGATAGTCAGCGAAGTGGGCAGCATGACCGGGCCCGCGTCTAGACGCTACCGTAGGCGGACACTACGCGCCGTTCCGTACCGGTAGCGTTGATCAGTTTCGACAGCTGCGCCATCCAGGGCATGGTCAGGTCGCGAATCTGGCGGTCGGCATTGAGCATCTGGCGGATCAGTTCGATCTTGCGTTCGCGCTCGGCGCCGCGCATCGGCAGGCCGATGTCGTGTTCGCGCAGGGTCTGCACATGGGCGGCATTGCGCTGCTCGAGCAGCACCAGCTGATCCCAGTCACTGCCGCGCGCGGCCGCGACCATCTGTTCGGTCAGGTCAGCCATCGCGGCGTACACCGCTAAAACCTCTTGGTGGTTCATCATCGATCAGGCGCTCGCGAGAGAAGGGGTCGGAGTAGGCTGGCCAGTGACGGCCGGGGTGTCGGCGATGGCATTCCAGGCATCGCGTAACTCGCTTAGCAGGCGCTGGACTTCTTCCAGGATCGCCGTGTCATTGGTCAGGTTGGCCGTCAGCAGTCGGCCACTCATGTATTCGTACAGCGCATCGAGGCCTTCGGCAATTTCCCCGCCGGCCTTTTTGTCGAGTGCAGCACGCAGGCCGCTATCGATAATCATGATGGCTTTGGAGATCGACTTGCCTTTTTCGCCGATATTGCCGTCGCGCATACTATGCAGCGCGGTGCCCAGCGCCACCAGCGCACCGTCGAACAGCATGACGATCAGCTTGTGGGGACTGGCGGCTACCACGCCCGTTTCCATACCTACCTTGGCATAGGCATGCACGCCAGTTTGTCGGGATCCGAACATACTCACTCTCCTGTTAAAGCGTTCGTGCCTAGCCGTTGTTCAGGGCAGCGAACTGTTGCGTCAGGAATGACGCGGTTTTATTCATGCTGGCAATCGAGGTATCGAGTGCCGTGTATTGCTTGCGGTAACGCGCTTCAATATCGGTCAGACGCGAACTGAACGCATCGCGCTGCTTGGTAATGTCTTTCACCGAACTGTTCAAGCCGGTGGTGCGGCTGGTAATCGCCCCCTTGGCACCCAGATAGGTTGCTGCCAGCGCATTGAGCTGGTAGGCATAGCCTTGCGAGAAACCGAAGCTGCCGCGGTTGCCAACGGCATCGCCGGTCACCGTCAGTTTCAGGCCTTCCACCGGTGCGCCTGCCGCGCCCGTCAGGGTCTGGCCATCGCCGGTGGCGGTGTAGCCGCCGATGGTACCGGCCACGTCGAGGCCATCGACCGAACTGCCGGTGCCGAACACGGCACTGATGTCGGTGCCGGTGGCCGTGGCCACATGAATGTTGGACTTGGCGCCATAGCGGGTCGACTCCAGCTTGAGTTTGCCATCGTCGCCGACGGTGGCCGTGACGGTGGCGCCCGCATTGGCAAACGCGCTCACCCCATTGATGGACGACTGCAGCAGGGTTGCCAGCTGGCTGGGGTTGTAGGTGCCGGCAGGCAAACTGATGGTGGCGGTATTGGCCAGCGTGGCCGGGCTGGTGTCGTTCAGCGTAACCGTCCAGGTGGTGTCGGCATCGATGGTGGTTTCGGCCGGCAAGACCTGGGTACCCTGCAGTTTGCCCTGGGTGGCCAGCTGGGTAATATTCAGGGCGTAGTCACCGGCCTGGGTCTTGGTGCCCGAGCTGGCGAATTTGACATCGGGATCGGTGCCGCGCCCGACGGCGGCGAACAGCCCGGCGATGTCATTGAAATTGTTAGTGACCGCCTTCTGCAGCTTGGCATTGTCCAGCGTCAGGCTACCGTCTTTCTGGAACGAGATGCCGATCTGGGACAGATTGGTCAGGTTGGTGCCGCGCAAGCCCGTAATCGAGGTCGACAGTTGACGGCGGATGCCGGCCTGCAGATTGCGCAAGGTGGTATCGCCGAGCAGCGGACCGCCCGACTTGGTATCGGCGTTATAGCCACCGAGCGAGGTAATCTGACTGCTCAATTCGTTATACGCTTTGACGAAGCCGTTCACCGAGGTGGTCAGCGTGCTGCTGTCCTTGGCGATGTTCAGCGTTGAACTGCCGACTTTCAGCGCGCTGATATTGACGCCGGCAATCGCCCCGCCGATGCTGGTGCCGGAGCTGGTCACGGCAATCCCGTTGACGGTGGCGCGGGTATCGGCGGCAGCCGCTTTCTGGCTGAGGTTCTGCACCCCGGCCGGATCGTAGGCCAGCAGTGCTTCCAGGGCCGGGTCGGGCGGGTTACCGCCGGAGCCGGCCAGCGAGATCTTCATGGTCGAGCTGACGCCGGTGGCGCTGGAGGTCAGGATCAGGTGGTTAGGCGTGGCGCCGGTGCCGGTGGAACCGTCCGAGATGATGCTGGCGGTGACGCCGAAATTGCCCTTGTTGATGGCTTCGAGTATGCCCTGCAGGGTGTTATTGGTGCTATCGATGACGATGTTGCCGCTGGTGCGGGAGGCGTCGGCCGCAAAACTGGCGCCCAGATAGCTGCCGCCGGTGCCGGCCGTGAGCCCGGCGCCGGCCGGATTGGTGCCGCCCACGGTAATCGGGCTGCCATCGGACGAGACCAGCGAGATACTGCCCACCGCCGTGGTGATGGAGCCGACGTTGGCCGTGCCGCTATTGCCGATGCCGCCAGTGACGCTGCCGGTGATCACTTCGCTGACGGCAATATTACTGCCATCTGCATTGCTAAATTGCAGGCTGCCATCGGCGGCGGTGCCGCTGACGGTGATGTTGGCGTCCGCCAGCGCACGGCTGATGGCGCCGCTGGCCAGCGCCGTGTCGAGCGCGGCGGCGGTGAGCCCGGCACCGCTGGCCACGCCGCTGGCCTGGGCGGCAATTTCGACGCCGCCCACGGACAGTGCATAGCTGCCGCCCGCGCTGGTATCCACATCGCCATAGCTGCTGGCGCCACTGGCGCCGAACAGCGTGGCGCTGGTGAGCGTTGCACTAGGCTTGGCTGACACGCCAGTGGTGGTGCTTTTGGCATTGATCGCGTCCGCCAGCAGACGGGCGCTGCGGGTCGTGCCGTCAGTGGCGATCACGGTATTGTTCAGGCTCAGCGAGCCGGTGCTCAGACCGCCACTGCTCAGGCTGGCGCCCAGCGCGGTTCCGGCCAGGCCGAAACTGCCGCCGCTCACGGTGCCGAGGGCAAAGTTAATGGTGGTCTTGGCGCCCAGGCCGATGGCTGCGGTGGTGCTCTTGTAACCACCCGAACCGAGGGTTTGCGCTTGTGCGAGCTGGTTGATACTGATCCGGTAGTTGCCGGCCTGCGCGGTGCTGTTAGCGCTCGCGCCAATCACCGTTGAATCACTGGGGGTGCTGACCAGTGACTGGAAGCTCGATACCGAGGTCAGGCCGGACAGTGCGCCCTGGAAAGTACCGAGTGCCCCGGACAGATTGCCGAAGGCCGACACCTGGGCCAGATAACTGGCCGACTTCTTGTCGAAGTCGTTCAGCGGCGCAGACTCCACCGCCATCAGCTTGCTGACGATGGTGTTGACGTCGATGCCTGAACCGATGCCAGGTGATGAGATGCCCACGGTGTGCTCCTAAGTAAAGCAATAATATAAGACAATATCGGCCGAATCAAACCCGACTTGAGAGGGGAGAATACCCGTTAGTTCGGGCAAAGCGGAAAAAACAGGCAGTGGGGATGTGACAAAGCGACGGCCGGGCGTCAGTAAGACGCCGCCGTGAGGGGCGGAAAGACCGCACGCAAACGGCGGCGTGGCGGGGTGACGCAGGTAAAGAAGCGGCTGCGCGCAGTGGCGCAGACGCTTCAGGCGGTTTGCTGGATCAGCAGACCGGGGCCGGAATTCGATTCCAGCGATTTGGCAATTTCCAGGGCTTCAGGCGAAGGGATCTGGCGCAGCACTTCGCCGGTACCCGAATCCACCACCTTCACCACGGTGCGCTTGCTGTCATTGTCGACCGAGAACTCGAGTCCTTGCGATTTGGCTTGCGAGGATTTGTTCAGTTGCGACACAGCATTTTTTACCTGATCCAGCGTCGGCACGCTGGACGATGCGGTTACCGCAGTAGCCGTTTCGACGGCGGTTGCTGGTGCGCGCGTTGCGCCTTGCGTGGCAGCGCTGTCGCTGGCAGCGGGGCGATCCACGGCGCGGGCCGGAGTGCTATTGCCGATAGTATCGATAGTCATGATGCTTCCTTTGTGAAAAATCCCCGACTGATAAATCAGCCGGGGAACCTAGTCAGAGCGACGTTGAAATGTCAACTCATCCCCGGATTTTAGCCACGCAGCAGCGACAGCACGCCGTTCGGCAGCGAGTTCGCTTGTGCCAAGATCGCGGTACCAGCTTGTTGCAGAATCTGACCGCGGGTCAGGCTAGCGGTTTCTGCAGCAAAGTCGGTATCTTGAATCCGGCTACGCGAGGCCGACAAGTTCTCGGTCGTGATGTTCAGATTCGAGATGGTCGAAGCAAAACGGTTCTGGATCGCACCCAGTGCTGCACGGTTGGAGTTGATCTGGTTCAGTGCTGCGTCGATGGTTTTCAGTGCTTTGTTCGAACCGTCCACGGTGCTGACGTCGATTTTGGCAACCGATTGCAGATCCGAACCGGTGGCTGCAGTGACGATGTCGGTGGTGGTCGAGCTGATCGAGAAGCCGCTATCGGACGAGAAGTCCAGGTGGCCGCCGACGGTCGCCGAAGCGCCGGTAGCGCCGACTGCAACTTTGCTACCTTCGACCAAGGCAACCGAACCGTTGGCAGGCTGGTCCGGACCACGCAGTTCGGCGGCAACCAGAGGGCTAGCTCCGTCAGCGCTGGTGTTGGTGATCTGGATATCAGCGCCCGACGAGTTGGACAGTTTGATTTCCTTGTTGTGCGAGGTGGCATTGGTCTGGATCGATGCGCTGATGCCGGTGGTGCCGACTTGTGCGTTGATCGCCTGAGCCAGTGCCGACAGGTCGCCGCCAACGATTTTTGCCGAGATGGTCACGGCCGTCGAGTTGGCATCGGCTTCGATCGAGTTGTCGCCGCGCAGGGTGAATTGCAGCGAACCATCGGTGAAACCGGTGGCAGCAGGGCCCGACAGGGTAGCCGTGGTGGAGGCAGTCGCCGTGACGCCGCTGGTGCCACTCAGTGCATTGACGGAAGCGGCAATTTTCTTGGCGCTGTCAGCGACTTTCACGTCAACGCTGGTGCTGGTGCCGGAACCGGAGGTAACCGTCAGGGTTTGTGCAGCGACGCCGTTGGCAGCGGTGTTGGTTGCCGCGTTGGCGCTACCAGCGGTGTTACCATACACGCCAGCCAGGGTGTTGTTACCGATGTCGGTGGCTTTGGCCGATTGCACGCCCACGTTAATGGTCTGGTTGGCGTTAGCGCCGACCTGGAATTGCGAGGCGGTCAGCGAACCGTCGAGTACGTTTTGGCCGTTGAACTGGGTGGTGTTGGCCACGCGGTTCAGTTCTTGCGACAGGGCCGAAACCTCACCCTGGATCGATTTACGGTCGGAATCGGAGTTGGTGCCGTTGGCCGATTGAACAGCCAGTTCGCGAATACGTTGCAGCAGATCGCCGGCGGTGCTCAAGCCACCCTCGGCCGTTTGCGCCAGCGAGATACCGTCGTTGGCGTTGCGTGCAGCCGTCGTATTACCACGAATTTGCGAGGTGAAACGCTCGGAAATGGCCAGACCGGCAGCATCGTCTTTTGCGCTGTTAATACGCAGACCCGAGGACAGGCGTTGCAGCGAGGTCGACAGGGAAGCTTGCGAGGTGGTCAGATTGCGTTGCGAGTTCAGCGATGCAAGGTTGGTATTGATGACTTGTGCCATGATGTTTCTCCAGAACTATTACTTCGATTGGGCTGTTTGCTCATTCCCATTGGTCTGCCCCGTTATTCCGGGACAATCAAACCGCTGTTGTAATGGGTAACGGTTGCCCTGCGGGAAAATTAAGGGCAAAAAAGCCGCGAAATTTTGTCGTTTAGCTCTCAAGTTCGGCCCTGATGCGCGTCTAAACGACCATGTTCGGAGAATCTTTAGGGCGAAAATAATTTATTTTTCACCCATATTTCATGAAAAAAACGGCGCGCGCCCATGAAAAAAGCCCGGCATGAGCCGGGCTTGCGGGGCAGGACGGGCCGATTATTATCTAGTCGGCAACCACAACGCGGTTTTTGCCCGTCTGTTTGGCGGTGTACATGGCTTTGTCGGCCCGCTTCACCAGTTCCGTCTGGTCTTCCTGGGGACGGCGCAGGGCCACCCCGGCCGAGAAGGTGATCAGCACTTTCTCGTTATCGTGCAGGAAGAAGTGTTTGGTCAGTTCGCGCTGCAAACGGGTCATGGTGCTGGTGGCCGCCTCGACGGTGGTCTCCGGCATCAGGATCAGGAATTCTTCGCCGCCGAAGCGGGCGATCACATCCATCGAGCGCAGCGTGTCCTTGACGATTTTGACCAGATGCTTGAGGGCGCCATCGCCGGCAATGTGGCCGTAGGTGTCGTTGAGCTTCTTGAAATCGTCCAGATCGAGGATGGCGATGCACAGCGGGGTGCCGCGCCGGTCCGAGCGCGCCGTTTCCCGTTCGAACACATCGTCCAGTCCACGACGGTTCAGACTGCCGGTGAGCTGGTCTTCGCGCACCAGTTCGCTTAAGTGCTGCAGCTTGGCTTCC